>NZ_LNGA01000031.1:0-62080 GCF_018588215.1 Thermosipho sp. 1244 | reverse complement strand
AGGCTTTCGCCTGCTTTTTTTATTTTATGAACCTACTCCCTGGTTTTTCAGCTGGAATTTGTTCTTTACATAATGGGCATTCTTCTTTTTTATATATTGGAATGTTGATTTTTAAAAGATATTCGTATGGTACTTCAAATGGATTATTATCAGACCTGTTTATTATTGAACCAATACAGCATACTTTTCCATTATTTTCTTTTACTATCTCTATTACTTCTTTTACTGATTTTCCAGTTGTTATTACATCTTCTACTATTGCTACCTTTTCTCCTTCGTTTATTTTGAAACCTCTTCTTAGTGTCATTTTTTTGTTTTCCCTTTCTGCGAAAATATTCCTTTTGTTTAGGTATTTTGCTACTATGTATGCTATATGTATTCCTCCCATAGTGGGTCCAATTATGAGATCAGGGTTGTATTTTTCCAATTTTTCTGCTAGCATTTTTCCTACTAATTCTCCGTATTTTGGATACTCAAATATTCTTGCACATTGAATGTATTTTTCCGAATGGTTACCGGATGATAAAATAAAATGTCCATTTAAAAGGGCCCCTGTTTTTTCTAAAATTTCTTCTATTTTCATATTAATTCCTCCTTTATTTTTTGAATTTTTTCTTTTGGATTTTTCGAGAGATAAATTTCTCTACCAAGTACTACGAAATCTGCAATATTTTTTACTTGAGCAAGAGTTATAACATCTTTTTGATCATCTGATTTTACTTCCATTCTTATGCCAGGTACTAAAAATTTTCCATTAAGTTTTTTTCTCAATTTTATTGCCCATTTTCCTGGGAGAACGAATGAACTTTTTAAGTTTTCTAGTTCAAAAATTTTATCAATGTAGTTTTCCAAATTCCCTTCTTGTGAAGTTAGTTTGATTACTGAAAATATTAGTTTATCAGTTGCATTTAGGGCAGCTTTTACGCTTTCTACACCAGCTGCACTATGGACTGTAAAACCAATAATTGCGGGATGGTCCCAACTTTTTATTGAACGCTCTACTGTGGAAGGAATATCACAAAATTTTAAGTCTAATATGACCTTGAGGTTTAGATTGTAGAGAGCATCAAGAATTTTTTTACCGTTAATTGCAAGATTGTGCCCTACTTTTACTGTTTCGAAGCTACCTACTTCTTTTATAAACTCCAATGGTTTTTGCATATCCAAACTTAATACTGGTATCATTTTTTCACTCCTTTCAAATATTTTCCTATTTTTTCAACAACAGTTGGATCTTTAAAGAGTGCACTTCCTATGGAAATAGCGTTTGCACCTATTTTTAGAAATTCATCTGCATCTTTTTCCGTATAAATTCCACCTGAAGCTATTATATAAATATCTTTTAATCTTTTTCTTGTTTCATATATTGCACGTAATGAGATAGGTTTTAGAATTGGACCGGAAATGCCTCCTATAATTACCTTTCCATTTTCTATTATTAACCCTCTTACACAATTTATAAGAGTTATTCCTTCCCATTTGTGTTTGGCTACTATCTGTGAAGAAGTTTCAATAAAGTTTCCTTCTATACTTAATTTAGCAATTAAAAAGGTATTTGGAAGTATTTTTCTCACTTTTTTTAAAATTTCTTCCCATTCATCTTTGTTTGAGATAATTGATAATCCCCCTTTTTTTACATTTGGGCAAGAAAAGTTAAATTCTATTGCTTCGAAATATTGTGCATATGGAGCAATAATTTCTGCAATTTTTATATATTCTTCTTTTGTATCTTCACCAAGACTTAATATAGTTTTAACATTTAATCTGTATCTTTCTACATTTTCAATAAAATGGCTTATGCCAGGATTTTCAAGACCTATACTGTTAATTACAAAATTTTCTTTATCTCGCATTCTTGGGGGAGGATTTCCTTTTTTGGGATTTAAAGTTATAGTTTTCAGCGTATAAGCTCCTATATATTCTGGATTTATTAATTTTAAATATTCCCCGCTTCCTCCAGGGCCTGAGGCTATGATTAATGGTGGGTTAAGATTCATAGTTCATCCCTCCTAAATATGGGGCCATCTGTACATATATGTTTAACCCCGTTTTTTGTGAAAACTGCACAACTTTTACATGCTCCAATTCCACATCCCATATATTCTTCTAAAGATACATAAATGTTATTTGATTCAATTTTGGAAAGCACAAAATTTTCCATTGCCTTTGATCCTGATATTAAATACCAGTCGTATTTTTTTAAATTTTCCACTTTATTTGCAAATTCTACATCACCTGTTGCAAATTCAAATGGTATTTTGTATTCAAGAGGTGTTTTACTGCCGACAAGTACATTACAGTTATATTCTTTTGTTATTAAATTTGCAAGGGTTATACATGTTGGAGAGATAATTACCATTCCTTTTCCAGACGGTGGTATAAATTTTTTTCCAAGTGGAAAATGGGCCTTTATATTATTTTGTGTTTTTACTATGTATTCGGTTCCTTTACCTTTAATTTGTACGGAAATTGCAGGATGATTATTCCAAGTGCCAAGTATAAAAGGCTTTCTTACTAAATTTTTTGTTTCGATCATTATAAATTGACCTAATTCAAACTTTATGTTTTCAAATGTAACTATATAAGTGTCTTTGTTTAATTTAATAACATCTTTTTTAGTCAAGTAAGTATTCTCCATTCCAATACCCCCATTGTCCTTTTATTTTTACTCCGATTATTTTCCCCTTGAGTTTCATGCCGTCAAATGCACAATTTTTTCCTTTACTTAAAAATTTGCTGCTATCTACTATATAGGTTTGGTTTAGATCTATTATTACTAAATTTTCATTGGAAAATTTGTATTTTATTCCCAATCTTTTCCTTGGATTTTTACATAGTTTATCAACAACTAAGAAAACATCTTCAAGTGCAGTGTAAAAAGCAGAAAATGCTATTTCTATATTTGAAGTACCGTATGGTGCTTTTTCAAAGTCATCTGTTTTTTTCGGATGGGGAGCATGATCAGTGGCTAGTATGTCTATTTTATCCTTTTTTACAGCTGTTTTTAAAAATTCTATTGTTTTCCTATCACACAGTGGAGGATTAATTTTAAAATTTGAATTTGATATGTCTTCATTTGAAATTAATAAGTGATGAGGTGTTACTTCTGAGGTTATATGGGCATATCTTTTTAAAAAATCGATAATTTCTATTGAATATTTTGAAGAAATGTGTTGTATGTGAAAATCTTTAAAGTTGAACTCAATCCCTGTAAGTACAGTTCTAGATATAGCAATTGCTTCGTTTGTTATTGGTCTTTTGGGAATATTGTTTATTTTTCTATAGAACATCCCTTTGTTTTCAAATATTTGACTGTGGTCCAAAACTAAAGCAGGAGTTTTTTTGGAAAAATTTTTAACTAAATCGTTGTATGTATATTCAATTCCGTCTGTCGAATAACATAGGATATTTCCTGAAGGTTCTTGGTTCCCAAATAAAGAAGTGGTTCTATAAAATTTTACATAGTTTTTTTTAGTTAACTGTTCGTGTGTCTTGTGTATTTCTTTTGTTTCAAGGCGTGGATTTGTATTTGGTTGTATCAATACCTCTGAAAATCCACCGACAATACATGCCTTTTGCAGAGATTTATAATTTTCTTGGTCTTTTAATAATCTAACGTGTGTGTGAAAGTCAAAAAATGTAGGAACGCAGATTAAGTTTTTTCCTCTTATTTTTTTTGGTATTTCAATATCTTCATAGAATATCTTTTTTTCAAAAGGATCGTAAATTTTTATATTTATATTTCCACCCCCCTGAAAATAAAGAAAATGGGGCCAAAAGCCCCATTTTCAGGTGTTTTTTATGTAATATTTATTTTCCTTTTTATTGAAGAATAAAATCTTCATACTTTACCCCCCCACAAATTTTTCAATTACTTTTATATCATATTTTTCTTCGATAATCAAGTATCATTATACAATTTGTTAACTGTGAATTTAGAGTCTTTTATTTTATTAGCATTGTTTGTTTTTATATTTATTTTGTTTGAGAAGAAAGCTTTTTATTGTAGAATTATATAAAGAGGTGAATGTATGAGATTAAAAATAAATGTTGATGAAATGAAGAAAGCCCTAAAGTTAATAGACAAAGTGGTGGGAAGTGTTGAAAAAATAAATAGAAAAGTTGGTTTTTCTTACAATAGTGGTTATTTAAGCATGTTTGGTAGTGATGGTTGTTTGACGGTTAAATTTATTGTTTCTGAAATGAATCCAACTACACTTTCATTTACTTTACCACTTGATATTTTAAAATTTTTTATATATGAACTTTCAGGAGATATAAATATTTATTCAGATGGTAGATATGTATTTTTAAAGGCAAAAGATGAGAATTTAAAATTAAAAATTGAGGATTTTCATTTGAAAGATTTTGAAGATAGGTATGAAAAACTTTTAGATATTTCAAGAAGTACATTTTTAAATGACCTTGATTTTGTATCTTCGCACCTTGAAGAAGGGAATTTTGTAGATTTATTTTTTGGTAATGGTTTTAGATTAGTTGCTGAAAACAATGGAATAATTAATTATGTAAGGAGAGATAGAAAAAGTTCTACTTTTTCATGGAGGATACCGTATTATTCTTCAAGACATCTAATAAAAGCACTACAGTTATTAAGAGGAAATGATCTTGAATTGGGATATGGATTAAGACATATGGTATTAAAAAGTGATCAACTTTTTAATGTATGTGGTGAAAATCTGAATGAAGGAATGATTTATTTACTTGAAGAAGAATTTTCCAATGCAAAAGAATTTATGCGTATTAGCTTGAAAAATTTAAAAAGATTTTTAAGAAGATCTATGATTTCTGGTAGGTATTCTCGATTAAAGTTGGTGGGTAATTCAGCGGGATTATTCTTTTTTGCATCTTCACCTGATATGGAATATAAAGGTCATCTTGAAATTTCATCGCCTGAAAAATTTCAAACAATAACTAATGCATATTTTTTAAGATCTGCATTAAATAGATTGGGAAGTGAAAATTTAATTTTTTTGAAATCTAGAAAATATCTTTTAATATCTACTGTTAACAAGAAAAGGTTTATTTTTCTTCCCCTGTATTGATATGTTTTTCCAATATATCTATTATTTCTTCAGATTTGAATTGTCCTATAATTTCCCCATCTTTAAATAATATAAATCCATTTGGAATACCTGCTATTCCAATATCCGCATCTTTTCCTTCGCCAATCCCGTTAACGACACATCCCAACACCGCTATTTTAATATTTTTGTTTGAGAATCTTTGTTCCAAGATATTTGCCCAATTTTCAACGTCAATATTTGTGCGTGCACAAGTTGGACAGGCAATTATTTGTGGGCCTTTTCTTAAATTTAAAGATATAAGTATTTTTTTTGCAACAATTACTTCGTTTACGGGATCACCGGCAATTGAAATTCTAATTGTATCTCCAATACCGTTGTATAGAAGATATCCAAGTGCAATTGATGATTTTATTAAAGCCCATTCGTATGTACCAGCTTCTGTAACTCCTAAGTGTAATGGATATTCTGTGATGTTATAAATTTTTTCGTATGCTTGTATAGTCTCTTTTACATCTGAACTCTTTACTGATATTACTATATTGTAAAATCCCAAAGATTCTAAAATTTTAACTTCTTTAAGTGCAGATTCACAAAGTGCGTCAACTTTTGAAAGGTGTGCAAATTCATTTGAAATTGAACCGGAATTTGCTCCAACCCTTATTGGTATATTATACTCATTTGCAACTTTTACTATTTCTTTTACTTTTTCTTTATTTCCTATATTTCCAGGGTTTATTCTAATCTTTTTGGCACCGTTTTTGATGCTTTCTATTGCAAGTTTGTAGTCATAGTGTATATCAGCTATTACGGGTATTGGAGATTTTTTTGTAATATTTTTAAGTGCTTTTGCCGCTTCAAATGTTGGAATTGAAACTCTTACTAATTCACAGCCTACTTTGTACAATCTATTTATTTGTAATAGTGTTTCTTCAATGTTTTCCGTGTTTGTGTTTGTCATAGATTGAATGACAATTGGATTTTTTCCACCTATTTTTACATTTCCTATATTAATTTCTTTTTTCATTTCAATCCCCCTATGTGATAAAATATTTATTGAGGTGATAGTATGAAAATCTCTCATTTTTTACTCTTAGATCTAAGAAAAAATTTTTTGTTTTTGATTTTTCTGTTTTTAATATTTACCATCTCAACTCTAATTTTACTATTTTATGTTGAAAAAAACAACGTGGAAATAATTTCCAAAATGCTTGTAAGTGAGTTAGAAGAAGGTGATAAATCGTTATTTAAATTTTTAGAAGAAAAAAGTGGGAATAATTTGTTTGTAACACCTGTTAAGGAAAAAAGAATATTTTCCGTGGTTTCAAGTTTTGAATATGCTGGAAAAGTGATATATGTTTTTAAAGATATTTCCTTTGAAATTTTAATATTTTTAATTCTTTCGTTTTTGTTTTTTATAATATATTTTTTAATGTTTTTTAATTTACGAGGAACGATTTACAAAGATTCTTTAAATATAACTAATAAATTGGCAAAAATTGAGGGAAGTTTAAATTATTTTCAAAATTATCTTGAATATTCTCCAATTGAAGAGGATATGGAATTTGAAGAATTTGAAAGTATAAAAAGGAGTATAAACTATTTACAAGAAGTTGTTGTAGAGAATGAAGAGGAAATTTTGAAATCTATGGAAGATATAGAAAAGTCAAAAAAAGAAGTGGAAGAACTTAATAAATTTTTGATTTCCATATACGAAATTTTAGCTAAAATAAATCCAAAAGATAGTGTGGAAAATATAGCTCAGTTCATTTTAGAAAAGATAATTCCCTTGTTTAAAGACGTAAATGCGGGAAGTATTATTTTAAAACAAGATGAAAAATACAAATATTTTGCACAATTTGGATATGATGAAAAATTGAAAGAATTTGAGTTTAGCAATGAAGACAATGTTTTAGCACTAAAATACGAAGGATATGTAAGTGGAGAATTTTTAAGAGAGGTAAATAAAAATGAAGATTTTAGCGAAAAATTTAAAGAAATAGGGAGTGATAAGATAAAATCTTTGTATGTTATTCCAATATATGTTGAAAATGAAAGAATGGGTGCAATATGCTTAGATTCATTTGTTTCAGAGAATTTGAATTTACCAAAGTATGTTGATATTTTTGGAAAGATTTTTGGTAATTTTTTGATTTTAAAGGTACTTGAAAATGATTTTAATAAGATGTTTTTTGAGGTCTTAGAATTCTTTGCGGTGAGTGTTGATGAAAGAGTAGGAAAGAAACACTCAAAGGTAGTTGCAAAGCTTTCTAAAAAGGTTGCAAAAGAATTTGGAGTAGATCCTGAGAAAACATGGAAAGCGGCGATTTTGCATGATATTGGGAAAATAATGATTAGTGATAGGGTGTTTAAAAAACCTGGTAGGTTAACTAAAGATGAGTTAGATAAGATAAAAGAACATGTCAGTTATGGTTATGAACTTTTAAATAGATTTAGATTTTTTAAAGATATAGCAAATATTGTTTTGTATCATCATGAAAGGTGTGATGGGAATGGATATCTTGGTTTAAAATGTGAAGAAATTCCGATAGAAAGTAGGATAATATCAGTTGCGGATGCATTTTATACTATGAAAATAAAGGGGTTTAAAGTTGAAGATATATTTGTTCTGTTAGAAAAAGACGTAGAAAATGGAAAATTTGATGGTAAAATAGTGAAAAAGTTAAAAGAAATAGTAAAGGAGAGAAATTTGTGAAGAAAGTACTTGTTATTGATGATAGTAAACTTTGGAGGGAATTTTTTAAGTTTGAGTTAGGGAAATTAGGTTATGAAGTAGAAGTTGCAGTTGATGGTTTAGATGGTTTGAATAAATTTTTTTCAATTCTTCCAGATGTAGTAATAGCGGACTATACAATGCCCAAAATGAACGGAATTCACGTAGCGCGTTTTATACGATCATATCCGCAATTTAAAAATGTAGGTATAGTTATTGTAACTGCGGAAAATGAGACTATAAATAAATTTTGGGCAATTAAAAGTGGTGTAAATCTTTATTTAAAAAAATCTATGGATAGAGAGTTAATTTTAAATGAGTTAAAAAACTTTTTGGATAGGGATTATCATTTAGAATTAAATTATGAAATCTTTAATTTGAAAAAGAGATCTTTTAGGGATCTTTTAGATATTCTTGAGGAGAGTTTGAGAAATGAGTTGCTTGTTTCTGAGGTATATAGTTTTTTAGAATACCTAGAAGATGAAAGATATTTATTTGAGAGAATTTATTCTCTTTTGAATGAAATCATGGAAATTATATCTTTACATGTGTTGATCTTAAATATTGAAAATGTAAGAATTTATTCATTTTCTGGTAATGATGATTTCTTCAATAAACAGAATGTAAAAGATATCTTAATGTCGTCATTTGAAAAACCTGTAACTTCTTTAAACTGGTATTATAATGGAAATTACAACAATCAAGGGAGAGAATTAAAGGAATTTATCACCATCAATTTAGTGTATAAGGGTAATGAACAAGCAGTTTTACTACTTGAAGGTGTGAAAAGAAAGAATGAATTTTACAATTTAATATCTACAGCTGTTCAACCATTGTCTTTGGTTGCAAAACTTTTGAACGAGTATAACTTAAGTAAGTCAAAAATAGAGAAAGATGCGCTGACTAAAGTTTACAGCAAGGCGTTTATAATGGAAAAATTAAATGAATTACTTCGTATGTCTTTGAGACAAAAGATTCCTCTGTCGGTTGCTATGATAGATATAGATGACTTTAAGAAGGTGAATGATACACATGGGCATGTTAAAGGAGATGAAGTTTTAAAAAAAGTTGCAGGTATAATAAATGAAAATTTAAGGGATAGTGATTATGTTGGAAGGTATGGTGGTGAGGAGTTTCTTGTTATTTTTCCTTCCACACAATGTAAAGATGCAAAACACGTTTTAGAAAGAGTTTTAAATAAGGTTAGAGAGTTTAATTGGTCGTCTCTTGGGATTGATATGGTTACGTTTAGTGCTGGGGTGTGTTGTAAACCAAAAAGGTCTATGTTGGCTTTCGTTAAAGAAGCAGATAAAAATCTTTATAAGGCGAAAAGAAATGGAAAAAATCAAATATGCGGAGGTGATTAATATTTTAACGTTTGTTTCTTTTGTTTTGGTTTTTATGTTTGTCGTTGTTGTACATGAGTTTGGACATTTTTTATTTGCAAAAATTTTCAAAGTGGGTGTTTTGGAATTTTCAATTGGTTTTGGCCCGGCTCTTTTAAGAAAGAAGTTTAAGGAGACTTTGTTTAGAATAAATATAATACCTTTTGGTGGATATGTTAGATTAAAAGGTGAGGACTTTGATGAAGAAGTAGAAGATGGACTTTATGCAAAACCAGCTTGGCAAAGACTTTTAATTGCTTTTGCAGGACCTTTATTTTCCATACTTGCTGCTTATATACTATTTATACCTATAGTTACTAATTGGGGAGTTCCTGCTGTTACTGTGGGAAAGGTTATTGATAATTCTCCTGCTGCCGAATATGGTTTGAAAGACGGAGATGTAATCTTGAAAGTTAATGGAAAAAGGGTGTTTGATTCCATAGAAGTTAGTGAACAAATTTCTAAGGGAAAAGTTGTGGAATTTCAAATCTTAAGAGATGATAAAGTAATTACCATCTCTATTCCACCACGTATTACTCCATCTGAATATATATTTGTGTTAGATGATGTGTACGGTGATATAAAAGGAAGTGTAAAAAAGATTAATGGATTTACTCCTGGTGTGAATTTGCAATTGAAAAATGGAGAATTTATTGAATTAGAAGATAATTTTGGAAACACTTTATCTGGAGTTGTTGTAAGTTATTCTTTTGTAGGTGAAAGACCTACAATAGGTTTTTATTATGCGGGATTCGAGTCTGTTATTAATAAAGATATTTCAC
The DNA here is from genome assembly GCF_018588215.1 of Thermosipho sp. 1244. Taxonomy (NCBI): domain Bacteria; kingdom Thermotogati; phylum Thermotogota; class Thermotogae; order Thermotogales; family Fervidobacteriaceae; genus Thermosipho; species Thermosipho sp. 1244. The sequence goes on along the minus strand of NZ_LNGA01000031.1, from coordinate 52,137 downwards.
CGTTTCATACAGGTGATCGAATAGTTAAAGTAAATTCTATGGAAATAAGAGATTATGTTTCACTTTTGAACCTTGTTTCAAGGTTAGGACTAAAACAAAACCAAATGTATATAGATGTTTGGGGAAATAAAATAAAGACAAAGTTGTTACCCTTGGAGGATAATTTAGAAATTGTTGTAATGAGAGATGGAACTGAAAAAAAATTAAACATGAAACGTGAAGATTTTTCAAAGTTAATTACTACTCCTGGATTTTTCAAACAAGAACAGAAATATTTGAAACCTAAAAATTTATTTGATGCTGTTTCATTGGCCATCCAAAGGTGTAATTCAGCTGCAAAGACCATTTGGAAAGCGTTTGGAAAGTTGTTTTTAGGAAAAGGTGTAAATCAAGTTGCAGGACCTGTGGGTATTGCGGTTATAGTAGGTGAAGCTGCAAAAGCGGGATGGGAGACTATTTTAACAGTGGTTGCATTGTTTACGCTTAATTTAGGTATTTTTAACTTACTTCCTTTGCCTGCGCTAGATGGTGGGAGAATAGTATTTTCTTTAATTGAGATAATAACAAGAAAAAAGGTAAATAGGAGGATTGAAGCAATAGTTCATACAATTGGTTTTTTTGTATTAATGGCACTTGCGTTTTATTTTATGTTTGCAGATTTTACAAGATTCTTTTAAGGTGAAAATATGATAATGGAAATATCAGATAAAGAGTTGTTAAAAATTGAAAGTAATGATTTAAAATACTTTTCTGAAACAAGAATTATAGATATTCCACGAAGGGTGGTTTTGAATTTTTTTGAAAGTATTCCTATTGGTTTTGTAACTTTTAATGTGCGCTATTTTAATAGAAATGCGTATATAACTTATTATGTAAAGAGTGATATGCGAGGAAAAGGGCATGGAAAGGTTATATTGAAAAAAGCTATAGATTATGCATTTGATGAAATGAATTTAAACAGGTTGACAGCTGAAGTGTATGAATACAACGAGATATCCATTTATTTATTGGAAGAACTTGGATTTGTAAAAGAAGGTGTTTTAAGAAAAGCAAAATACAGTCAGGGGAGGTACTTTGATATATACGTGTATGGATTGTTAAAAGATGAGCGGCGTTAATGCCGCTCATTTTGTTTTTATGTTAAAATAATCCGTGTTTTCATCATTTTCTATTTTTTTAATTCTATGTATGGCTGCTTCTGTAATTCTTTGTATAATGGCGTTCAGATCACTATTTTTTGAAAATTTTTCAATTTCTTCCTGCCATTTTTTAGAAAATTTTAAGTTTTCACCGTCAAAATTTACATCCTCTGGTGTTAAATTTTCAAATATTTCATCTACTTTTGTAAGTAAAATTTTTAAAGTTTCAAAAAGGATTTTCTTTACTTCAGATCTTTTTTTTGCAAGAGCTATTTTTTCTCTGTAGGTGGGTTCAATTTCATGTTCAAATTTTACATAGGAATAAACTTTTTCACCTTTGATCATATAACCACCCCTTTTTTAAATTTTGTTTAATTTGATCGCTACAAAACTGAGAAATACAAAGGCAGCAGTTTCAAATCTCAATATTTTTTTTCCTAACGAAACAGATGTGAAGTTTTTGGTTAAAAACTCCTTTTCTCTTGGTGAAAAGCCACCTTCAGGGCCAACAATGAAAGATATACTTGAATCAAATTTTTCCGGTATTTTTTCACCTGAAAGATCCAAAAAGAAAGTCTTTTGTGTTGCATACTTTGGAATTTCATCAAACGTTATGAATCTAAAATCTGGAAAATAAACTCTTGTACATTGTTTTGCACTGTTTCTAATAACAAGTTCGATTTTTTCTGGTTTTTCTGTGTAGTTCCTATTTGAGTACTTGGTTTTAGTAATGTATATTTTATCAACTCCCAATTCTACTGATTTCTCAATTAACCATCTAAGTCTTTCCCATTTTCCAGATGGTGCAAATAATATCAAATTTTTTTCTTGTAATTTCTCTATATGTTTAGACTCTAAAATGATTCCAAAAGATTTCTTTTTTTCGATTTTTTCAATTTTTACCGTGTATTCATTTCCTTTCCCATCTGTACACTTTATTATTTTACCTTCTTTAACTCTAATGGTTTTAAAATGCTTTGTTTCATGTTCGTCAAATATGAATTTTTCTTTGTCTTTATATCCAAAAAATATGTTAGGCATCTTTTCACCTCTTATTTGTTAAGTGTTTATATTTATAGTATAATAAAATTAAAATGAAAATAAAAGAGGAGGGATTCTATGAAAGAGTATATTCCAAGTAAAATAGAAGAAAAATGGCAGGAAATATGGGATAAAGAAAAAGTTTTTGAAACCCCTCAGCGTTCAGAAAAGGAAAAGTTTTATAACCTAGTTATGTTTCCATATCCTTCCGGTACATTGCATGTAGGTCATGTGAAAAATTACGTAATTGGTGATATTGTAGCAAGGTATAAAAGGATGAAAGGGTATAATGTTTTACATCCATTTGGTTATGATGCCTTCGGATTGCCCGCTGAGAATGCAGCAATAAAAAATAAGATTCATCCAGAGAAATGGACCTTTAAAAATATTGAAATAATAAAAAGCCAGATAAAAAAGATTGGAATAAGTTATGATTGGTCTAGAGAAGTTATTACATGTACAGAAAGTTATTACAAATGGACCCAATGGATTTTTTTAAAGTTGTATGAAAATGGTTTAGCCTACAAAAAGAAGGCAGCGGTTAATTGGTGTCCAAGTTGTCAAACTGTTTTGGCAAATGAGCAGGTGGTGGAGGGGAAGTGTGAAAGATGTGGAACAGAAGTCACAATGAAACATTTGGAACAGTGGTATTTTAAAATTACCGATTATGCGGAAAAATTATTAAATGATTTGAAAAAGCTAGAAGGTTGGCCGGAGAATGTAAAGACGATGCAAAAAAATTGGATTGGTAAGAGTACAGGTGCCGAAATAGAGTTTCCAGTAGATGGTTTGGATATGAAAATAAAGATTTTCACAACAAGGCCAGACACCCTTTGGGGAGTAACCTTCATGGCTATTGCACCTGAATCTCCTTTAGTTGAGACATTGGTTACAGAAGATAGAAGGGAAAAACTTTCTAAATTTTTGAGAAAGGTTTCGCTTGAAGATAGGTTTAAAAGAACTAGTCTTGAAGCAGAAAAAGAAGGATTTTTCCTTGGAAGGTATGCAATTAATCCTGTGACAAAAGAAAAAATACCTATTTATGTTGCAAACTATATTTTATACGAATACGGTACTGGGGCGATAATGGCGGTTCCTGCACATGACCAAAGAGATTTTGATTTTGCAAAAAAATATAATCTTCCCATTCGAGTAGTTATTGACAATCCAGAAAGTTCGATAGATGCTAGTAAGATGGAAAAAGCCTATGAAGAAGAAGGAGTTATGGTTAATTCAGGTCCTTTTGATGGAATAAGAAGTACTAAAGCACTTGGAAAGATAATAGAATACATTGAAAAAGAAGGTATTGGTAAGAGAAGTGTTCAATACAAATTAAGGGATTGGCTTATTTCAAGACAGAGGTATTGGGGTGCGCCTATCCCCGTTGTGTATTGTGAAAAATGCGGAGTTGTTCCCGTACCAGAGAAAGATTTACCAGTAAAATTGCCAAAAGATGTGGAATTTTTACCAACAGGGCAATCTCCTCTTTCTTTGGATGAACAATTTTTAAATACCACGTGTCCAAAATGCGGTGGACCTGCAAAACGTGAAGCAGATACTATGGATACGTTTGTCGATAGTTCTTGGTATTATTTAAGATACGTAAATCCAAAGCTTGAAGATAAACCGTTTGATAAAGAAGATGTAAATTACTGGATGCCTGTTAATCAATACATTGGCGGAGTGGAACACGCGGTGTTACATCTGTTGTATTCCAGGTTTATTACAAAAGTACTACACGATTTGGGCTATTTAGACTTTGAAGAACCATTTGAAAACCTGTTTACGCAAGGAATGATTTACAAAGATGGTTGGAAAATGAGTAAGTCAAAGGGGAACGTGGTTTCGCCAGATGAAATGATTAAAAAGTATGGTGCAGATACGCTAAGAACGTACATATTGTTTATGGCTCCACCTGAAAAGGATGCGGAATGGAGTGATGCGGGAATAGAAGGTGTAAATAGATTTTTAAAGAGGTTGTGGAACAATGTTTATTCTATTTTGCCAAAAATAAAGGATGTTAAAGCGGAAAATATCCAATTAAAAGATAAATCGGAGAAAGATTTGAGAAGAAAATTGCATCGAATAATTAAGAAAATAACCGAAGATATAGAAGGAGGATTTAAATTTAACACCGCTATAGCTGGTTTGATGGAACTTAACAATAGTTTGTCTGAATATTTGAATAAATCAAAGGAATTGAATCTACCGTTACTTAGAGAATTAGTGGAAAAATTAACACTCATTTTATCACCATTTGCACCACACATGGCAGAAGAGATTTGGCATGATTTAGGGAACGAAACTTTAATAGTGAATGAAAAATGGCCAAGTTATGATGAAAATGCTTTGCAAGTAGATGAAGTTACGATTATCATACAAATAAACGGAAAAGTAAGGGGAAAAATGCTTGCGAAAGTTGATACAAATGAAGAGGATATAAAGAAATTAGCATTTGAGAATCCAAAAATTTCTTCATATTTAAAAGGGAAAGATGTAGTAAAGGTAATTTATGTGAAAAATAAGTTGCTCAATATTGTTGTTAAATGAGGGAGGATGAATTTATGAAAAAATTTCTTTTTATTTTTTTAGTGCTTTTCTCTGTAATAGCTATCTCTGAAGAATTGCCTGCAACATCAACAGTTGCAGTGGTAAATGGTGAAGGAATCACACTTTCAATGTTAAATAGTGTTGCAGATGTGCAAAAGTTAATGGTTAGTATAAGTCAGATTGATCAAACGTTTTTTAACGTGCTTTCCAATACAGAAGAAGGAGTAAAACTTATACTTAGATACAAAAGAGCTGTTTTAGAACAACTTATAGATAAGTATTTAATAGTTCAGTTTGCAGGAAAATACAATGTAAGACCCAGTGAAGAAGAAGTAAGGGCTTTAATTGATAAACAACTTGCAGATTATTTGAAAAAGCAGGGAATAGATGAGAAAACGTTTAATGTATACCTTCAATATGCAAATATGGGGACACTTGAGGATTTTAAAAATAAGATGTACTTTAATACGCTTGTAAATTTATCCATTGAAAATTTGTTTAATTTTGTCACAAAAGATGCAACGGTTACGGAAAGTGAAGCAAAGGAGTATTATGAAAAAAATATAGAAAAATACTCTACTCCAACTCAGTATGATATTTATATATTTAATTTTTCAAGTAAGTCACTTGCAAAAGATGTAAAAAATAGGATTATTTCAGGTGAATCTTTTGATTCACTGGCAAAGGAATTGAAGTTGAATGACTACCATTATGAAGGGTTACCAGAAGGAAAATTCTTTCCAGAGAAATTGTGGATGTATATAAAGAATGCATCAGAGGGAGCGATTTTAGGTCCAATCAATGTGGAAGATAAGTTCTATGTATTTAAAGTGTTAAAAATTACGCCTATGCGTTCGAAAAGTTTTGAAGATGTAAAAGAAGATATTTTTAAAGAGTTACTAAACAACAAAAAGTCAGTTATCTGGTCTAATTTTATTGAGAACGAATTTAAGAAGTTTAAGGATGAAAGTAAGGTAGAAATATACTACGAAGTAAAATAAGGCCCCCAAACGGGGCCATTTTTATTAAATATGTTATAATTTAATAAATGAAAAAATAAAGGAGGTTTGTATATGAAGTTAAAGACTATGACAATGGAATGGACAGGTGATGAGTTAATTTTGATTGATCAAAGGAAAATACCACTTCAAGAGGAATATATGCATTGTAAAACATATGAGGAGGTAGCATATGCAATTAAAGAGATGATTGTAAGGGGAGCTCCTGCAATCGGTGCGTCAGCTGCTTTTGGATATGTGCTTGGGGCAAGGGAAATGTTTAATAAAGATTTTGATAAATTTATTGAAAATATGAAAAAGGTGCGTGAAGTACTTGCAAATACAAGGCCAACAGCTGTTAATCTATTTTGGGCACTGGATAGAATGGAAAAAGCGTTAATAAGGTTTGGGAAACCCCAAGGATTACTTGAATTTCTCGAAGAAGAAGCATTAAATATTGCAAAAGAAGATATAGAGGTTAATAAAGCTATAGGAAGATATGGTGCAGAATTGTTAAAAGATGGTGATACAGTTTTAACTCATTGTAATGCTGGAGCGCTTGCAACTGTGGATTATGGAACAGCACTAGGGGTTATTAGAGCCGCTGTGGAGCAAGGAAAGAAAATTAAAGTTTTTGCCGATGAGACAAGGCCTTACCTACAGGGAGCAAGATTAACTGCATGGGAATTAATGAAAGATGGTATAGACGTTACGTTGATAAGTGATAATATGTCTGGATGGTCTATGAAACTAGGAAAGATAAATGCAGTGATTGTGGGTGCGGATAGAGTAGCAGCAAACGGGGATGTTGCAAATAAAATAGGAACTTATATGGTTGCAGTTTTGGCCAAAAGACATGGTATACCGTTTTATGTTGCTGCACCAACGAGTACAATTGATCTAAATACAAAAACGGGTAAGGATATTCCAATTGAGGAGAGAAAACATACAGAAGTTACACATTGCGGTGGAAAACAAATTGCGCCAGACAATGTTAAAGTATTTAATCCTGCGTTTGACGTTACCGATGCAGAGTTGGTAACGGCTATAATTACAGAAAAGGGTGTAGTTTATCCGCCGTATGAGGAAAATTTGAAAAAACTTTTTGAGGAGTGATTTGGATGGTGGATATAAAACTTTTGAGAAACAACCCCAAGATATTTTATGATGCTTTGGAAAAGAGAGGAATGGATAAAGATATAATAAATAAGATTGTAGAAATAGATAAAGAATGGAGAAAAATTTTAACGGAGGTTAATAATTTAAAGGCCAAAAGAAATGAACTATCTAAAATGGTTGCTAGACTAAAGTCTGAAAAAAAAGAAGAAGAAGTAAAAAGTGTAATAAACAAGAGTAAGGAAATTGGTGATACAATTAAAAGATTAAGCGAAAAGCAAAAAGAATTGGAAGAGGAAATAAAAAATCTTTCGCTTGAACTTCCAAATATTCCACATGAAAGCGTACCATATGGGAAAGACGAAACGGAAAATGTAGAAGTGAGAAGATGGGGAACACCCAGAAAATTTGATTTTGAACCTAAAGCACACTGGGATATAGGACCAGAACTTGGATTGCTCGATTTTGAAAGGGCAGCTAAATTGAGTGGCGCACGTTTTACCGTAATGTATGGTCTTTTAGCAAAGTTGGAAAGGGCGTTAATTCAATTTATGCTTGATGTACATACAAATGAGCATGGCTATACGGAAGTGTGGGTTCCACATCTTGTTCGAAGAGAGACTATGATATGGACGGGTAAATTACCAAAATTTGAGGAAGAGGCGTATAATACAAAAAAAGATGATTTATTCTTGATTCCAACGGCTGAAGTCCCGTTGACTGCGTTGCACGCGAACGAAATTTTGAGTGAAAAAGATTTGCCAAAAAAATATGTTTCATATACTTCTTGTTATAGGAGAGAGGCGGGAAGTTATGGAAAAGATGTAAGAGGAATGATAAGACAACACCAATTTGATAAAGTAGAATTAGTATGGTTTACAAATGAAGACGAGTCTTTTGATGCACTTGAACAACTTACAAGAGATGCAGAAAAAATTTTACAATTACTAGAATTACCATACAGAGTTGTTAATCTTTGCAGTGGAGATTTAGGATTTGCATCGGCAAAAACCTACGATATTGAAGTGTGGTTGCCGTCTTACAACAATTACAAGGAAATTTCATCATGTAGTAATATTACAGATTTTCAAGCAAGAAGGGCTAGTATAAGGTATAAAGGTTTGGATAATAAACTACATTTTGTTCACACATTGAATGGATCAGGATTGGCAGTGGGACGAACTCTTGTGGCAATATTGGAAAATTATCAAAATAAAGATGGTTCTATTACAGTACCTAAAGCATTAGTACCGTATATGGGAGTTGAAATAATTAAATGAAGGTGATAATTTGAATTATATAGAGTATATTAGATCATTAGATTATGAGAATTTAGAAAAATTTGCAGAAAAGATTAGAAATTACATAATTGAAGTTGTTTCGAAAAATGGCGGACATCTTGCTTCAAATTTAGGAGTTGTAGAATTGACTTTGGCATTGTACAGAGTTTTTGATCCTTACAGAGATTATATAATTTGGGATACAAGTCATCAAACATATACTCACAAACTTTTAACGGGAAGGTGGGAGCTTTTCCCCACTATTAGAAAGTTTGGAGGGTTGAGTGGATATACTAATATATTTGAAACAAAGTATGATAGATTTGGTGCAGGACATGTTGGGACTGCTATTGCTGCAGCTCTTGGAATTGAGAAGGCTCTAAAGTTAAAGGGAGAAAATTCAAATGTGCTTGTTGTAATTGGAGATGGAGCGCTTACCTCGGGTGAATCACTTGAGGCGCTAAATCAAATAAAGACGTTAAATTCAAAGATAAAGATAATTATTAATAATAATTCTATGTCTATATCCAAAAATGTAGGTGCATTGTCGCACTTTCTTGAAAAAATGAGAACTAGTAAAATTTATTTAGATGCAAAAAAGACAGTGAAAAGTAAACTTTCAAAGAGTGTTGAAAAAGAATTAAAAAAATTAAGGGATGCATTAAAGGTTTCATTGACTGGTGAGGACTTCTTTGAAAGTTTAGGGTTAAAGCACTTTGGACCACTTAATGGGCATAATTTAAAGGAATTGGAAGATGAATTTAAAAGGATCAAAGATTATGAATATCCTTCTGTTATAACTGTAAATACAGTTAAGGGAAAAGGATTTGAAATTTCCGAATTAGATCCAGAGATGTATCACAGTGCCGCCAAATTTGATATTTCATCTGGGACTTTTGTAAAAGAAAGTGGGATAATTTCATATAGTGAAGCTTTTGGAAAAACACTTGCAAAGGTTGCCGAAAAAGATGAAAAGATAGTAGCAATTACTGCAGCGATGAAAAAGGGTACGGGACTTTTTGAATTTGCAAAGAAATTCCCAGAAAGATTTTTTGATCTTGGTATTACAGAACAAATGTGTGTTACTTTTGCTGGTGGACTAGCTACACTTGGATTAAAGCCAATTTTTGCCGTGTATTCGACCTTTTTACAAAGGGGATTTGATCAAATAATACATGATATTGCACTTCAAAAACTTCCAGTAATTTTTGCAATTGATAGGGCAGGTGTGGTAGGTGAAGATGGTCCTACCCATCATGGGGTTTTTGATATAGCTTACATGAGAATGATTCCAAATGTGAAAATATATGCTCCAAAGAATATACAGGATTTGATGGACACTTTATATACACTTTTAAATAAAGAATTATCGGGGCCTGTTGCAATTAGATATCCCCGTGATTATGAATTTGGGAATTTTGAAGAGTTATATGATAAAATAAAAATGATAGATTTAGATAAATGGGAAATTCTTAATTTTGGAAAGGAAGTTGCAATTGTTGCAACAGGTTATCCAACAATTGGTGCGTTAAAGGTTGCAAGGAAAAATAATTGGACACTTGTTTTTGCAAGAAGTATTAAACCGGTTGATGAAGAAGTAATAGAGTGGGTGTTTGAAAATCATCGAGTGGTTTTTTCAGTTGAGGAGGGTGTGAAAGCCGGAGGTTTTGGAGAAGAATTGTTGAACTTTGGAAAAGTGGAAATTTTAGCCATTGAGGATGAATTTGTAACGCATGGTACTAGGAAGCAGTTGTTGAAATTGTTAAAGTTAGATGAAAAAGGCATTGAAGAAAGGATAAAAGAGGTTTTTGAGAGGAGGAGTATATATGAAGATGCAAACCGAATTTGGAGAACTTGATATTACGTTGAATGCTATTAGAAAACTTGTCTATTTTGCAATACTTGAGACTTATGGACCTGTTAGTATTTCGTCAGATAGTTGGTTTTCAAAGATATTAAGTAGTGAAGAAAGTCGTGTGAAAATTCAAGAAGATGAATTTGGTCATGTTAAAGTAGATGCGTATGTTGAATTAGAGTACGGTACGAAAATTTCTGAGGTTGGAAGAAATATTATCGAAAATGTAAAACACAAGTTGCAAAATTTGGCTGGTTGTGAAAGTGTTGAGGTAAATGTTCATGTAATAGATGTAAAATAAGGAGGTTTGTGCCTTGAATAAATTAAATGGGAAAGAGTTAAAACTTCTGTTTATGAAAGGAACAGAAAATTTGTTGAAGCACAAGGATGAAATAAATGCTTTAAATGTTTTTCCTGTACCAGATGGAGATACAGGCTCTAATATGTCGGCAACAATGCTGGAAGGTTGTAAGTATTTGGAAAATATAGATAATGAAACATTAGATAATGTTATAAATGCCATACGAAATGGAACATTGATGGGAGCACGTGGTAATTCCGGTGTTATATTATCACAAATATTTAGGGGCTTTACCGATGCACTAAAGGATAAGAGTGAGGTTGGTATTGTTGATTTTGCACAGGCATTTAGTTCTGCAAAGGATGTAGCGTATGGAGCTGTTATGAAGCCTGTTGAAGGTACAATATTAACTGCCATAAGGTATTTGGCGGAAAATTTTGAGGTACTTTCAGAACAAAAGGATTTTAAAACATTCTTTGAAAAGGTTTTGGAAATATTGGATTCTGCGGTAAAAGATACGCCTAATATGTTGAAAAAATTAAAAGATGCAGGAGTGGTTGATGCTGGTGCCAAGGGATTATACTATATAGCAGAAGGTTTTTCAAAATACATTAATGGTGAAACAGATATTAATTTAGATATAAAAACTACGGCGATGCCCGTAGATGAGATTAATATGATTCCAGAAGATTTAAAGTATCAATATTGCACAGAACTTATTGTTCGTTCATATGATGATATCTCTTATGAAGAAGAAAAAGAGTTAAGAGACTTTTTACATGAAATGGGAGATTCTGTGGTCTTTTTCTTGCAAGATAATATAATCAAATTACATGTGCATACAAATAATCCGGGAGTTGTTATTGAAAAATTTTTAACTAAAGGTGAATTGTTAAAGGTTAAGATAGATAACATGAAAGAACAACACGAACATTTTATATCAAAAGAACAAGGGGAACCAAAAAAGAACGGAATAGTTGCAGTTTCGCCCAGTGATGGCATTTCAAGAATATTAAAGGATTTAGCAGTTGATGAGATAGTTTTAGGTGGGCAAACCATGAACCCTAGTACTGCGGATTTAAAAGTTGCAGTGGAAAGTGTAAATGCTGAAAATGTTTTTATTTTTCCAAATAATTCAAATATAATATTGGCGGCAAAGCAGGTTGCGGAAACGACAAAAGATAAAAACGTTTATGTTGTTGAAACCAAAAACGTACAAGAATGTATAGCAGCGATGATACGGAATGTACCAGATGAATCTCCTGAGAAGTTATTTGAAATGTTTAAAGAGACGATAGAGGAAATTTCAACTATATCTATAACTAGAGCGGTTAGGAATGCGAAATTGCAAGGAGAAAAAATAAAAAAGGATGAATACTTAGTTTTTTTGAATAATAAATTTGTCGTGCATGATTTTGACTTTAAAATTGCTCTGAAAAAAACATTTGAGAAAATCGAGGACATAGATGAAAAAGAAATAGTTACTTTAATTGTTGGGAAAGAAGCAACACCAGTTGAATTGGATATTTTTGAAAAGTTTATTGAGGAGAAGTATTCATTTTTGGAAATTGAGACATATGAGGGGGGACAAGTGCATTATCCATTTTTAATTTTAGTTGAGTAGGTGGTGTAAAATGAAGGAATTGTTTAGAATTTCAAAAATTGATGGAAAATATATATATCTTGATAGAGATGTGAGTGCTTGTGGGGCGTGTGCTTTATCTGGAAGTTGTAATGTAAAAAGTGTTTCTACTTTGAAAGTTGAGAAAGACGAAAAATTTGACTATTTTCCAGGTGATTTTGTAGTACTTGATTTAAAGTATAAGCCTACGTTTTTGGCGTTTATGTTGTATGGACTTCCCGTGATTTTATTAATTTTAGGAGTGGGGTTAGGTACTTTTTTTAAGCTTTCAGACTTGTTTAGTTTTTTTATTGGCATTGGATTTATGGGCATTGCATTTTTGATTAACAAAATTTTGGATAAAAGGTTTAAACCTGTTATTTTAGATGTGCGGCACATCAAGGGGGGATAATGTGATATATTCATTTACTAGAGGTACTCCAGAAAAAGGATGGGTTGTCGTTGTTCATGGTTTAGGAGAACATATTGGAAGATATGAAAGATTAATAGATGGATTGGTAAATAAAGGGTATGGTGTAATCGGTTTTGATTTGCCAGGACATGGAAAAAGTTCAGGAAAAAGAGGACATACTTCCATTGAGGAAGTAATGATGGTGATAAATGAACTTACTGTAAATCTAAATAAATTTCATATTTTTGGACATAGCCTTGGCGGGCTTATCTCAATACGATATGTTCAAGAGAATTTGAATAGAATAAAATCTTTAGTTGTTTCATCACCTGCGTTGTATGTAAAGACTTCTTTTTCACAGAAGTTATTACTTTCTGTTTTTGGACTTTTTTATCCTTCTTTTACACTTTCAAATGGAATTTCTCCTGAAAATTTATCTAGAAATGAAGAAGCGGTGAAAAAATACGTGGGGGATGAATTGATTCACAATAAAATTAGTGTTAAGCTTGCAAAGAGTATATTGAAAAATGTAGCGCTTGCACATGAAAAAGTTGGAATAATTTACACTCCCACATTAATATTAGTTGGTACAAATGATAGAGTTACACCACCACAAGGGAGTTATTTATTCTTTAACAATCTTCAGATTATGAAGGAAAATAAGAAATTAATTAGATTTGAGGGAGCCTATCATGAAATATTTGAAGATGAGGAGTGGAGTGAAGAGTTTTACAATAGGATCTTTGAATGGTATGAAAAGAGGTGAATAATTTGAAGTATAAAACCAAGTTGGGAGAACTTGATATAGAGGAAAAAGAAGTTATTCTATTTGAAAATGGGTTACCTGGTTTTGAGCATTTAAGAAAATTTTCCGTGATTTCCCTTAAAGATACGCTTCCAATAATGTGGCTTGTATCCCTTGAAGATGAAAATGTGGCTTTCCCCATTATAGATCCTTGGTTAGTGTATAAAGATTATGAATTTGAAATTTCTTCTGAAGATGTAAAAGAACTTGAAATAAAAGATAGAGAAAGGGTTGCAGTTTGGGTTATTCTGACAATACCGCATGGAAACCCAAAAGAATCAACGGTGAATTTACTGGCGCCCATTGTTATAAATCTTGAAAATGGGAAGGGAAAGCAAATAATTTTAGATGTGGATAAGTACAGTACTAAACATAAATTAGCTTCTTTGGAAAAATGAGGTGATTTTGTGCTTGTTTTGACTAGAAAAATAGGTGAAAGTATAATGATTGGTAATAATATTGAAGTTAAGGTTTTGAAGGTAGATGGTGGGGAAGTAAAAATAGGTATAACTGCGCCAAAGTCCGTTAGAGTATTGAGACGAGAACTGTATGATGAGATAAGGATGGAAAATAAAAAGGCAATAGATTTTAATTTAAAAGATATATCGGAGGTGAAGAGATTTGACGATAGATAAAAAATTAGTTAAAGATATTGCGTTTCTTGCACGTCTTGAGATTTCTAACGAAGAAGAATTTATTGAGGAAATGCAAAAAATTGTGGATTATTTTGAATTGTTAAATGAAGTAGATACAGAAGGAGTAGAACCTATGTATACACCAATTGAAGAAAGATACAAACTTTCTGAGAGAAATAGGAAAGACTTTGAAGATGTGGAATTAATAAGAAATAATTTCCCAAAAAGGGAAAACAATTATTTAAAGGTACCTGGTATTCACAAATAGGAGGGTTTAGATGAAAGTAATTGCAACTAACAAAAAGGCATATTCGGATTACAATATTTTGGAAACATATGAAGCTGGTATAGAATTAAGAGGGACAGAAGTAAAATCTTTACGTGAATCGGGGGCAAATTTTAAAGATAGTTTTTGTAGAATTAAAAAAGGAGAAGTTTTTTTACTAAATTTGAATATTCCTCAATATAGAAATGGTAACTTAAACAATCACGATCCGGAAAGACCAAGAAGGTTACTTTTACATAAAAAGGAAATTCATAGATTAATTGGAAAAGTAAAAGAACAAGGTTTAACAATTATTCCAACGAAGATATATTTTAACAATAGGGGTTTGGTAAAAGTGGAGATAGCCGTTGCAAAAGGTAAGAGAAAATATGATAAAAGGGAAGATATAAAGAAAAAAGAAATCAATAGGAAAATTCAAGAATATTTAAAAAGAAATAGATAAGGGGTGAAAAGATGAATTTGGAGAAATTAATAGAGGATAAGATTAAGGAGTTTCACGAAAGTTATAAGTTTGAATTGAAAGATATAGAGGTAGAAGAAGTTAATAAATATATTGAACACACAAATTTGAAGGCCACTACTACAGAAGAAGAAATAAAAAAGTTGTGTGATGAAGCAAAAGAGTATAATTTTAGAGGGGTATGTGTGAATCCTTCCTTTGTTCCGCTCGTAAGTGCTCAATTAAAAGGGACGGATGTTAAAGTTGTAACGGTAGTTGGTTTTCCTTTAGGTGCAACTTCTATTAAATCAAAAGCATATGAAGCAAAAATTGCGGCGGAAGAAGGTGCTGACGAGATAGATATGGTTTTACACATTGGTTATTTAAAGAGTAGAAACTATGAATATGTATACCAAGATATAAAAGCCGTTGTTGAGGCTTCAAAAAAGCCTGTAAAAGTTATTATTGAAACTTGTTATTTGACAGATGAGGAAAAGATTGCCGCATGTGTTATTTCAAAAGAAGCAGGGGCATCTTTTGTAAAAACTTCTACAGGTTTTGGTACAGCTGGTGCAAAGGCAGAAGATGTAAATCTAATGAGGTGGGTAGTTGGTAATTTGGGTGTTAAGGCATCTGGTGGTGTAAAGACTTTTGAGGATGCAATAAAGATGATCAAGGCGGGAGCAAATAGTATTGGAACGAGTTCAGGTGTTTCAATTGTTAGAAAGTAGGTGAAATTTTGAAGGTTTTGGGCTTAATCCTTGCAGGGGGAAAGAGCGAAAAGTTAGGGCCTTTGGTATATAAAAGAGCAAGTGCAGCGTTGCCAATTGGAGGAAAATACAGGTCTATAGATTTTACATTAAGTAATATGGTAAACTCAGGGATAATAAAGGTGGGAGTATTGACTCAATATAACCCAAGAAGTTTAATGGATCATCTTGGTTCTGGAAAAGAATGGGATTTGGATAGAAAAAAAGGTGGACTCTTTATTTTACAACCATATATAGGTTTTTCGGGAGAATATTGGTATAAAGGAACGGCTGATGCAATATTTCAAAATATGACTATTTTGAGACGTGGTGAGGAAGACTATGTGCTTATAGGTTCTGGTGATCATATTTATAAGATGAATTATAATGATTTATACCTTTATCACTTTTCAAAGGGAGCAGATATTACCCTTGTAACTAAAGATTTAGATGATTCATATGATATGAGGGAATACGGAAGTGTTGTTGTGGATGATAATATGAGAATACTTCAATTTCACGAAAAGGTGGAAAATCCACCAAGTAGAAAAGCGTTTTTAGGGGTTTATTTTATGAATAAACATCTTCTAATGGAACTTTTATATTCTACTGTTCCAAACGGTGGAAATGATTTGTTGTTAGATGTTATACTACCTCGGATTAATGAATTGAACGTTTATGCATATGATTTTAAGGGATATTGGAGAAATATAAAAAAAGGAGTAAGAGAGTATTTTAAAATAAATATGGATATTGTTTGTGATAGAAATGTTAGAGATGAGCTTTTTTACGAAAATGGTAAAGTATACACTAAAATAAAAGATTTTCCACCGGCAAAGTTTACTGCAAATTCAAGTGTAAAGAACTCTATAGTTGCAGATGGATGTATAATTTCAGGTATGGTAGAAAATTCCGTTATTTTTAGGGGAGTTATTGTTAAGGCTGGTGCAAAAGTTGAAAATTCCATTATTATGCAAGGTACGGTAATTGAAGAAGGGGCTGTTGTAAAGAATGCAATAATGGATAAAGATTGTTTAATAAGAGAAGGGCAAAAGGTTATAGGAGACTTTGAACCGGTTATTTTGGAAAAGAGAACAACGATTTAGGGGTGAAATTTGTGAAAAATGTTGTTGCGTTAATTTTAGCTGGTGGGCAAGGAACAAGGTTAGGTGTGTTAACTGAAAAAATTGCGAAACCCGCTGTTCAATTTGGTGGGAAGTATAGATTAATAGATTTTACACTAAGTAATTGTGTGAATTCTGGAATATACAAGATTGGAGTGCTAACGCAATATAAACCACATTTGTTAAATAGACATATTGGTATAGGAAAACCATGGGATTTGGATAGAAAGGATGGAGGGGTTACCATACTCCAACCGTATTCCACTGAAGAAATCGGTGTTTGGTATAAAGGGACGGCAGATGCAGTGTATAGTAATATAGAATTTGTGGATAGTTATAGTCCAGATTATGTGTTAATATTATCTGGTGATCACGTATATTCTATGGATTATAATGAGCTTGTTGATTATCATCGAGCTAAAAGTGCATTAGCCACCGTAGCTTGTATGGAAGTACCACTTTCTGAGGCAAGCAGATTTGGAATCATGGTTACAGATTTGGAAAATAGAATAGTGGAGTTTCAGGAGAAACCAAAGGTACCAAAGTCTACATTGGCATCTTTAGGGATATACGTATTTCAATGGAACTTTATTCGAGAGATATTAATAGAAGATTCAAAGGATAAGAATAGTTCTCATGATTTTGGGAAAGATATTATCCCAAAGATTTTGGAGACAGAGAGAATTTTTGCATTTCCTTTTGAAGGATATTGGAAAGATGTGGGAACTATATATTCGTATTGGGAATCTAATTTGGAACTTACCAGACCTATTCCACCGTTTAACATTCATGATGAAAATTGGAGGATTTATACACATTCTGAGGAAATGCCACCGGCTTATATTTCAAAAGATTCCAAAACAAAAAATTCGTTGATCAGTGAAGGTTGTGAAATTTACGGAGATGTTTATAATTCAGTACTTGCACAAGGTGTGGAGATAGGAAAAGGAACTGTTGTGAAAAATTCTGTTATAATGTCTAGAGTAAAGATAGGTGATGATTGTATGATTGAGAATGCAATTGTTGCGGAAAATGTCTTTATTGGAGATGGTGTAAAGATTGGAGTGGGTGATTTTGCAGAAAGTAAATTAAATAAAAAGATTTATAACTCTGAAATAACTGTTATAGGTATGGATAGTGTTATAGAGAACAAAGTACAAATAGGAAAAAATTGTGTTGTGGGAAATGATAAGATAGTTAATAAAGATGTACCATCAGGAGAGTATATTTAGGAGGGTTTTTAAATGGACCTATATTTTGTTAAGGTAAAAGGTAGAAGTAAGGCTACTGCTGAAGTTTTTTTGGGATATCTCTTTGGAAAAGTAAATAACGTGCCTGAATTTGATTTTTTAATGGTACCGCTTAGGTTTTCAGAAAGACTTGATGATGTAGATTTAAATGCCAATATATTGGATTTTAGAGAAAATTTTGAAAAGTTGAAAAATGAACTTCTTCTAGATTCCGTGGTGGAAGATTTAACTTTGTCTTTTAACTCGTTTTTAAATACAATCTTTAACAAAAGGGGAAAAATAGCACTTGGAATAGAATTAACGACAGCGGTAAAAGAAAACGATATTGAGTTGTTAAAAGTTATTCTCTCAAATATTTTAGAAGAATGGTCTCCAAAGGCTGATATAGAAGTTGTTGCTGAAGGGTTAACGCTTGAAGAATATTCGGCGTACAATATAATGGATTTAAAAGAAGATTACGAGGAAACGATAATAAGGAACTTGTATGAACGTACGGATTTAAAAGAATTGCCAGAATTTTTCCCAGTGATCGATCCAATTAACGGAGAATCTATTGTTAATTTTGATATTGGAGATGTAATTTATGTTGTTCCTGTAACATTTGGAAAAATTGAAGAAAAATTGAAAAATGCGTTTCCCAAGAATTTTTCGGATGATGGAAAGGTATTACCTTTTCAAGGCAAGATAATTTCAAAAGAGTTAGTGCCTACAAGAAAAGGAACGCTTTATTTGTGTAAAATAGATTTGGGAAATGAGATTTATGGAAAGTTTATAATAAGTCCAACTTTTAAGATTTTATTTGATGAACAAATAATTATAGAAAAAGAAAAAAACAAAGAAAAAACAAAGCAAAAACCAAAGGTAAAAGTTGTAAAGCCTGCAAATTTAAACATGCCTTCTGGTTCTGAGATATTTTGGGCGTTTATAACAACAATGATGTTTTCTGGACTTTTGATTATTATATTGTATTTTCTAAAAATACTGTAGAGGTGAGTGGATGAATCTTGTTAAAATAAACAAAGAAAATTACGAGGAGTGTGCAAAATTCATATACAATGAAAAGAAAGATTATTTTGATTATTTATTTAAGATAAATGCCTTTGAGATAATTAAAAAGGCATTGCTTTTTTCTATACCTCCGTTTTTAATGAAAAATTCGTTAGTTTGCGAGGAAAATGGAGAAGTATTAGGTGTGTTATTGTATGCACCAAAAGATGCCTTTAGGCATAGATATGAAAGATGGTTTAAAATACTGGGGCTTAAAGTATTGGGAACAGGCATGAAACTTGCTTCTGTTATTGGACAGATACTTTTAAATTTTACCGTGGATGATGTATATATAATTTCTCTTTCTGGAAAGGATATTTCGATTGAATATGAACTTTTGTATAATTTTATAAATTCACATGATTACTCAAGAATTTTGGTGGATGTTACAGAGGACTTATTGGATAAGTATAAAACAATGAACTTTTTGGAGGAAAAGAAAATAAATAATCGGTTAATCCGTATGACTAAAAAGTCAAAAATGAAGCATTGTAGCGGATTGGGATGGGATACACATCCGATAGTGAAGGGAAGGCAGTTAATATTAGGTGGTATTAAGATAAATGCGGGATTTGGTTTAAATGGACATTCAGACGGAGATGTAATTGTACATAGTATAATTGATTCTTTACTTGGTGTATCGTTGAAGAAAGATATAGGAGTGTTATTTCCTGAGACAAAAGTTCCAGAAGGAATAAGTAGTGTGTATATGTTAGAGAATGTGTTAAATGCTATAAATCAAAAGGGTTATTTTCCCGAAAATATCGACTGTGTAGTTATAACGGATTTTAAACTAGGAAATTATAGAGATGAAATATCAAAGAACTTGGAAAAACTTGTAAGGTGTCCTGTAAGTCTAAAGTTTAAAACGGGTAATGGAGTTTATCCAGAAAGGAATCTAAACGCTATAACTGCTATTTGTGTTAGTAACATAGTTTCAATATAGAGGTGATAAAATGAGAAAGTTTCTACTTTTTGCTTTTTTAATGTTTTCGTTGTTTTCATTTTCAGAGATGTATAGTATAAAAATAGGTGAAACGCTTCTTGGGACTTCAGTGTTAAACGAAAAAGGAGATGTATACACCACTAAGACCATTATTGACTATGGCATGTTGTACACGATAGATTCTACAACTGTTTTTGTTGACAATTTATTTAAAGATTACATAGTTACTTTTACGGTTGATGGAAGTTATACGGGAAGGATAATTGGTAAGTACGATGGTAAAGTTGCAAAATTTATTTTTGAAACTTTGCAAAGTTCATACACGTATACTTTAAATAAAGAAAATTTATTTATAATGGATAATAATTTTGTATTATCACATTTAAAAAGGATATTGGATTTTCCAAGCCCTTACTTTAATGTAGTTATTCCACAGCTTTTGTTTAATCCTTCAAAGACTGAATATGCTGTTGAGAATGTATCATTGAAGAAAAAAGGTGAGATCTTTGAGTTGAATTTTAGAGATGAAAGTATCAAGATAACATATCATATGGGAAATATAACTAGGATAGAGTATCCAGGACATGTAGTGGTGGAGCTGATAGATTGAAAGTTTCAAATTATTTAAGGGAATACAACATTAAACTGTTAAAGAGCTTGGGACAGAATTTTTTGACAAATCAAAAAATAGCAAAAGAGATTGTTGAAAAAGCGGAAATTGATGAAAAAGATGTAGTTTTGGAAATTGGACCAGGAGCTGGGGCTTTAACAGAATATCTTGTTTTAACTGGTGCAAAGATTATTGCCGTTGAAATAGATAAAAGATTGATACCAATTCTAGAAAGGTTTAATAAGTTTGATAATATTCAAATAGTTTTTCAAGATTTTTTAAAGTTTGATCTTTCAATTCTTCCAAAAGATTTTAAGGTTGTTGCGAATATACCTTATTCTATAACAGGTATGATTTTGAAAAAAATTTTGTTTTCGCGCTTTTCAAGGGCGGTGTTAATGGTGCAAAAGGAGGTAGGAGAACGTTTACTTGCGCCACCAAGATCAGATAGAAGCTTTTTGTCTGTTGTTGTACAAAATTTTACCGTAGCAAAGAAATTATTGAATGTATCTAAAGGAAATTTTATACCACAACCTAAAGTTGATAGTGTAGTTTTGGATTTAAAAAGAAAAAAAGACTTTAAATACGATGTTGAGGAGTTTTGGAATTTCGTTTCAAAGTGTTTTGAAGCAAAAAGGAAGACTTTGCACAACAATTTAAGGAAATTTACTGATGTAGGGTGTTTTTCAGGATTTGATTTAAAAAGAAGGCCTCAAGAATTGGAAAACGAAGAATTTTTAGAGCTATTTGAAAGATTTAAAGGATGCAAATAGCATCCTTTTTTATTAAAAAGGAGGGAATATATGAAGATCCTATTTTTAGGGACACCTGATTTTGCAAGCACTCATTTGGAATATCTAATTGAAAATGATTTTAATGTAGTTGCCGTAATTTCTCAACCTGATAAACCAAAGGGAAGAGGGAAGAAGATTTCCTTTACACCGGTAAAAGAAATAGCATTAAAGTACAATATCCCGATTTTCCAACCAAAGAGTTTGAATAAAGAAGGATTAAAAATTATAGAGGAATTTAAACCTGATTTAGGCGTAGTTGTTGCGTATGGTAAATTATTAAAACCTCCATTTTTAAACGCATTGGAGTTTTTTAATGTACATGCGTCTTTGCTCCCAAAATATAGGGGTGCTGCTCCTATACAAAGGGCTTTGGAAAACGGGGAAAAAGTTACTGGTATTACTATTTTTAAAATAGGCGAAGGTATGGATGATGGGCCCATAGCCCTTAAAGGAAAAGTGGATATTGGTGATTTTGAAACTTTTGGAGAATTGTATTTAAAACTTTTGAATGTGGGTAAGAAATTACTTGTAGAATTTTTAAAGAATTATCCACTAAGTCTTGCTCCTCAAGAAGGAGAAGTTTCATTTGCACCGAAGATATCAAAAGAGGATTTGGTGTTAGATTTTTCAAAACATTTTTGTAAGGTAAAAGATAAAATTCGTGCGTATGATCCCTTGCCTGGTGTAAGAGTGGATTTTAACGGTAACTTTGTAAAGTTATTTGGTGTTGTTGATTGTATAAAAGAAAATACTAAAGAGTATGGTAAGGTGGTTGCAGTAGACAAAGAAGGTGCTTTGATATCTTGTGAAGGTGGATATGTGAAGGTAAAGTATATACAATTTCCCGGGAAAAAAAAGATGACATTTTACGATGCAAAAAACGGTGGATTAATTAAAGAAGGTGAATATTTTGGTGGTTAATATCGTAGGAGGAGGCCTTGCAGGAGTTGAAGTTGCGTGGAAGTTATTAAAAAAAGGTATAAAGGTTAGAATTTTTGAACAAAAACCGAAGAAATTTTCACCGGTTCATAGGAGTGAATATTTTGCAGAGTTAGTGTGTAGTAATTCCCTAAAATCAGAGAGTTTGAAGAATGCCGAAGGAATATTAAAGGCAGAAATGAGGTTATTGGATTCTTTGGTTTTAGAATGTGCATATAAAAATAGAGTGCCCGCAGGTAAAGCCTTGGCTGTAGATAGGAAGGCATTTTCAAAATGTATAACTGATGCAATAACTTCATTTGATAACGTAGAGATAATTAGAGAAGAAGTGGAAGAAATAAAAATAAATGATGAAATATGGGTAGTTGCAACAGGTCCTACTACAGATGGAAATTTTGCAAATTGGCTTTCAAATTTAACAGGAGGTTTTTTAAATTTTTTTGACGCAGTTGCACCTATTATCTCTGGAGAGAGTATAAACTTTGACAAGTGTTTTTTTGCAGATAGATATGGTCAAGGTACAAAGGATTATGTTAATTGTCCTATGACAAAAGAAGAATACGAAAGATTTTATACAGAACTTGTTAATGCTCAAATGATTGAAATGAAGGATTTTGATAGAAAGTTATTATTCGAAAGATGCCAACCAATTGAAGAAATAGCAAAAAGTGGAGAAAAATCACTGATTTTTGGCCCATTAAAACCCGTGGGATTAATTGATCCGCATACTGGTAAAATGCCATATGCGGTTATACAACTTAGAAGAGAGGACGAAAGTGGTAATATGTACAATTTAGTAGGATTTCAAACTAGACTAAAGTGGAAAGAACAAGAGAGGGTAATTAGATTGATTCCAGGTCTTGAAAATGCCGAAATATTGAGATATGGCGTAATGCATAGAAATACTTATATTGATTCGCCAAAGGTTTTAGATGAGTATTTAAGACATAAAAAGTATGAGAATCTATTTTTTGCAGGACAGATTGTGGGAGTTGAAGGATATGTTGAATCTGCAGCAACGGGTATATATGTGGGAATAAATATTTCAAGATTTTTGGAAGGGAAAGCGCCGGTTAAGTTATCCAAAAAGACGATGCTAGGTGCCCTTTTAAATTATGTGACAATGGCAAAGAATTTAAAACCCATGTATGCAAATTTTGGACTTGTTGATGTTAAAATGCGAAAGAAAGAAAAGAGGGAGAAATTACATGAGTTTTGCCTTGAACAAATGAGGAAGTTTGTAAATGTGTTAAAATAAAGTAGAGGTGATCTGTTTGAAATATTCGCTAATGGGATTTGGAATAAGTAACAGGGAAATTTTAAAGTATTTGCTTGAAAAAGGTGAAGAAGTTTTTGTAAGCGAAAGAAAAAGATTAAGCAAGTCTGATAGGAATTTTTTAATTGAAAATAAGGTGTCTTTTGAAGAAAATGCTCATACTGAAAATGTACTAAATTGCGATAAATTAATAGTGAGCCCTGGTGTTCACTTTGATAATGTCTTAATAAGAAAGGCAATGGATTTGGGAATAGAGGTGGATACGGAGATTTCCTTTTGTCAAAAGGAATTTGAAAAAATAGGATGGCATCCATTTATTATAGCGGTAACGGGATCTGTTGGGAAGAGTACTACGGTTTCCATGATATACCATGTATTAAATAAATACAAGAGGACTCTGCTTGCTGGTAATATCGGTATACCTGTAGCTAAACTTTTGAATGATAATTTAAGGGCAGATTATTTGGTTTTAGAAGTAAGTAGTTTTCAATTATTCTGGGCAAAGTACTTTAAGCCAGATGTTGCTTCTATATTGAATATATACCCAAATCATTTGAATTGGCATCCAAATATGGAACATTACATTTCTTCAAAATTTAAGATTGCAAAGTTTCAAAGTGAAAGGGATTATTTTGTGTACAACCCAAATGATAAGTACATTTTAGATAATTTGTACAGGGTTGATGCGAAAAAAATTCCATTTGAGTTTAGTTTTAAAATGGAAGATTTGCCGGTACATCTTAGATATGAGCAGACAGTTGAAAATGTAGCTGCTGCAAAAGCTATAGTTGAAACTATGGGATTTAAATTTCAGTTTGAATTTTTGGAAGATTTTGAAAAATTACCGCATAGAATGGAATATATTACAGAAATAGATGGTGTAAAGTTTTTTAATGATTCTAAAGCAACCAATGCAATTGCCGTTATTAGGGCTATTGAGAATTTTAATAACAACTTACACCTAATTATGGCAGGTATAGGCAAAAATGAAGATTACACTTTTCTTTCTAAAATAATAAAAGAAAAGGTAAAGACTGTTGCGCTTGTGGGTCCCATTGCCGATGATCTGATACCATATTTTAATGGAATAAACTATTTTAGGGTAAACACGATTAGTGAAGCGTTAAATAAATTAGTTGAACTTGCCAAGCCAGGTGAAGTAATTATGCTAAGTCCGGGTGGTGCAAGTTTTGATGCATTCAAAAATTTCGAGGAGCGAGGGGAATACTTTAAGCAACTTGTAATGCAGCTAAAGGAGGGAAAGAGTGAAAAACGTTAGAAACATAAGTATAATAGCACATATAGATCATGGAAAAACTACATTAAGTGATAGGATTTTAGAGCTCACCGGTGCTGTTGATGAGAGAAAGATGAGGGATCAATTTTTGGATAGTATGGATATAGAAAGGGAACGTGGGATAACAATAAAATCGCATCCTTTAAGGGTTTTCTACAAATCAAAGAAGGATGGAGAAGTTTACGAAATAAATATAGTGGATACTCCAGGACATGTGGATTTTACATATGAGGTGGATAGAAGCCTTGCAGCGGTTGAAGGGGCTATTTTGCTTGTTGATGCATCTCAAGGGGTGCAGGCCCAAACTGTGGCAAATGCTTACAAGGCGGTAGAGCACGATTTGGAAATAATCCCTGTTATTAACAAAATTGATTTGCCAAATGCGAATATTCCCGAAACAGAGCAAGAGATAGAAGATTTAATAGGGATTCCAAGTGATGAGATATTAAAGATAAGTGCAAAAGAAGGGATAGGTGTTGAAGAGGTTTTAGAAACAATAATAGAGAAAGTGCCTGCACCTTCTGGAAATCAAAAAGGAAAACTTTCCGCACTTATATTTGATGCAAAGTACGATAAATACAGAGGGGTAATTACGTATATTAGAGTTTTTGATGGTGAAGTAAAAAAAGGTGATAAGATAATGACTTATTCAAACAAGCAAGTATACGAAGTTGTGGAAGTTGGAGTTTTTACCCCTGAAATGACTCCAATAGATAAATTAGAAGCAGGGGATGTTGGATATGTCATTGCCGGTATAAAAGAGGTCTCACTTGCAAAAATAGGTGACACTATTACAAATGCAAATGACCCTGTAGATACACCTCTTTCAGGATATAAAGAAGTAAAACCCATGGTTTTTGCTGGAATGTATCCGGGTGTTCCAGAGTACTATGAAGAGCTGAGAAAAGCACTTGAAAAGTTAAAACTAAATGATTCAGCCTTAACTTTTTTCCCAGATCATTCTCCAGCGTTGGGATTTGGGTTTAGGTGTGGTTTTTTGGGACTTTTGCATATGGATGTGGTGAAGGAAAGGTTGGAGAGAGAGTTTGAAATGACGGTGATTTTGACAGCTCCAAATGTTGAGTATAAAGTGGTTTTGAAAAACGGCGAAGAATTGATAATTAACGATCCTGCGAAGTTTCCAAATGAATCGGAAATTCAAGAGATTTATGAACCATACGTAAAACTTTCTATAATCACACCTCCTGAATATTTGGGAAAATTAATGAATTTAGTCCAAAATGAAAAAAGAGGTACTATGATAAGTACGGAGAATGCTGGGTTTGAGAGGGTAGTTTTAAATTTTGAAGTACCGCTAGCGGAAATTATTTTTGACTTTTTTGATAAAATGAAGGCTTTAAGTAGAGGTTATGCATCAATGGATTATGAACTTATTGGGTATAGAAAGAGTGAACTTGTAAAGGTTACAGTTTTGGTGAATAAAGAGCCTGTTGATGCTTTATCAATAATTGCTCATAAAGATAAAGCATATGCCACTGCAAGAAAATTAGTGGATAAACTTGCAGAGCTTATTCCTCAACATCAATTTGAAATTCCAATACAAGCTAAAGCGGGTGGAAGGATAATTGCTAGATCAACTATAAAGGCATTGAGGAAAGATGTGCTTGCCAAGTGTTATGGTGGAGATGTAACAAGAAAAATGAAACTTTTGCAGAAACAAAAGGAAGGAAAGAAGAGATTAAGAGAGATTGGTAATGTTTCTATTCCGCAAGAGGCGTTCCTTGCACTTTTGAAGGTTGGGGAAGATGAAACTAGGTAGTTTGGTGCTTTTACTTTTCACCATTGTTGTCTTGTCAGTAGAAGTGTATTTTACTGAATTTTGTGATTTAACAGATGTAGTAGTTAATTTTGTAAACAATTCAAGGCACTTTTTGTACGTTTCATCGTTTAGTATGGATAAAAATGAAGTGATAGATGCAATAAACAAATTGTATAAAAAAGGTGTAGATGTAAGGGTGATTTTGGAAGTACCGAATGCAAAGTTA
Source organism: Thermosipho sp. 1244 (assembly GCF_018588215.1). Lineage (NCBI taxonomy): Bacteria > Thermotogati > Thermotogota > Thermotogae > Thermotogales > Fervidobacteriaceae > Thermosipho > Thermosipho sp. 1244. Next base: position 25,621 of record NZ_LNGA01000031.1, on the reverse strand, counting down.
GAGTGTCCAGTGTTGAAAGATTATGAAAGTTCCTTGCACCATGCAAAGTTTATGGTAAATGAAAATGGAGTTTTGTTTGGTTCTGCAAATTTTACCGAAAGTGGCATGGTTGAAGGATTTAACGATATGTTGTTTTTTGATAATTATGTTATTGAGTTTAAAAAATTATTTTTGAAACTTTGGAATGAAGGGGTTATAATTAGTTTAGATGATTTTTTGGTGGTAGGATACGATGATGTGGAAGGAAATTTGTTAAAATTAATGCAGGATGCAAGAAAAAGGATATATTTGTGTGTATATGCGTTTACTAATCCAAAAATTTTGGCAATGATGAAGTATAAAGAATCAAAAGGGGTAGATGTAAAAATAATTACGGATAGTTGGTTTGAAAGGTATGCGCTTTTTGATTATCCGTACAGGTATATAAAGATTATCAAAGATAGAATGTTGCATCATAAATTTATGATAGTAGATAATTACGTTTTTTTGGGTTCTGCAAATTTTACTAGAAGTGGTTTAAATAGAAACTACGAAATATGTTATATTTCAAAAACTTTAACTAAGAAATATTTGAAAGTTTTTAACTTTTTGTGGAGGAGAAAAAGTGGAAACTAAAGTCTTAAAAATAGAGTCGTCGGTTGAAATAAATATTTCATATCCTTGCAAGTTGATTAAAACAGGAGGGTTAGTTGCCTTTCCAACTGAGACAGTCTATGGTTTGGGAGCAAGTGCTTTTAATGAAAAGGCAGTTGATAGAATTTTTGAAGTTAAGGGACGTGCGAAAGATAATCCTTTAATAGTTCATGTTGATTCTGTTGATATGTTGTATAAAATAGGAAAAGTAGACGAAAAATATAGAACTATAATCGAGGATATGACTCCTGGACCTATTACTTTTGTTGTAAAAAAAAGGATGCAGCTTCCAGATAATGTAACTGCTGGACTTGAAACAGTGGGAATTAGAATTCCCGCACATCCTGTTGCTGAGAAACTTTGTTTATGTGCCGGACCAATTGCCGCACCTAGTGCAAACCTTTCGGGGAAACCCAGTCCTACCGATGCGAATGCCGTTATTGAGGATTTATACGGGAGAGTAGAATGTATAATTGATGCAGGGGAAACACCATTTGGAATTGAATCAACGATAATAGATCTTACTGGGGATAGACCTGTGATTTTGAGACCGGGTCCTGTTACAATTGAAAGTTTGGAAGATATTTTTGGTGAAATTGTTGTACCTGATTTTGTTAGAGATGCAAGGGCTGTTACAAACCCGAAGGCCCCTGGTATGAAGTATAGACATTATGCTCCTGAAAAGCCCGTTTATATTTTTGATTTGAGTATTAGAGAAAAGATAAAAAAGTTTGTGGAGAAAGAAAATGGTGTCATTTTATGTCCAGAGGGCCATAAAGATTTTTATCCACGCGATAGGGTAATTGTATTGGGAACCCTTGAAAATCCATACACGATAGCTCAAAATTTGTTTAGGATTTTGAGGGAATTTGATAAAACTAAATTTAATGTTGCATATGTTGAAAAACTTGAAGAAAAAGGAATATTATTTTCGGTGATGAATAGATTAAAAAAAGCCGGTATGGAGGTGCAGTTATGAAGTGGAGATCTACAACGGTGGTATGTGTAAGAAAAGGTGATTCTGTAGTGATGGTATCAGATGGACAGGTTACGTATGGAAATACTATAATGAAGGGGAATGCAAAGAAAGTAAGAAAAATGGGTGATGGAAATGTTTTGTCGGGATTTGCAGGATCAGTAGCAGATGCAATGGCGCTTTTTGATAGATTTGAGACAAAGTATAGAGAATGGGGAGGAAATTTATTGAAGGCAGCAGTGGAGCTTGCAAAGGACTGGAGAACTGATAGGGTGCTACGAAGATTAGAAGCTCTACTTTTAGTTGCTGATAAAAAATATACCTTTATAATTTCTGGTACAGGGGAGGTAATTCAACCAGAAGATGATATTGCTTCTATAGGTTCTGGTTCACCTTATGCCATGGCTGCGGGAAGGGCTCTTTTAAGACATACGGATTTGTCAGCTAAGGAAATTGCGCTTGAGTCTATAAAAATTGCAAGTGAAATTTGTATCTATACAAATAATAATTTTACAGTCGAGGAGTTGTAAAATGCCGGTAAGTTTTTTGGAAATTGATATAAAACTTTTTGGTATAAATTCTCTAAAGGAAAAGCGCTCTATTGTTAAAAGACTTCTTAGTGAAATAAGATCAAAGTATAATATTTCCGCAATTGAATTGAATAATCAAAATTCAAAAGAAATTTTAACCTTGGGAATAGCATTTGTTAGTTTAGATAAGTCGTCTACCTTTAGAACTCAAGAGTCTCTGATAGAATATTTGGAGAGAAAATTCACGGTTGAAAATGTTTACAGGGAGGTGTATGATTGATAACGAATTACGATTTGGATGAGGTAAAGAAAATAGTGCAAATTTTGGTAAATAAAGAAAGGGTACCACATGTATTGGGAACGGCAAAATTTGCCATTACCCTTGCGAAAATACATGGATTAGATGCAAAAATTGCAGAATTCTTAGGTTATATTCACGATGTGTTCAGAGATTTACCAGAGGAAAAATTGTTGAAAATGTCGAAGGCGTATGGAATAGATATAACTTTAGAAGACAGGATGCATCCTGTTTTGTTACACGGGAAGATTACCGCAGAATACATTAAATTTAGATTTAAAATTGTTGATAAAGATATTTTAAACGCCGTTAGATATCATACTTCCGGGTTTAAAAGTTTTGGAGTGTATGGGAAACTGCTTTTTCTTGCAGATTCATTGGAAGAGACAAGAAATTATCCAAAGGTTTCTTATTTAAGAGAAGTTGCCTATAAAGATTTGAACATGGCTTTTTTTGAAGTTATGAAAAATAAGATAATGTATGCACTTTCTAGAAATTTGTTCATTTTAAAGGAGAGTGTTGAATGTTGGAATTATTTGATAAGTAAAAGAAAAGGAGGATTAAAATGAGAAGGAGAAGGAGAAATTCAGTGGGAATTTGGATTACGCTTTTGATAGTCTTTGTATTGTTGGCTATTTTTGGATTTTTCTTTTGGAAGGTATTTACCGTGAAAAATAGTCCAGAGTTTAGTGGTGAACCAAAAACTCAATATTTGTTTATTGATAAAGAAAATAGTGAAGGTTATTATATAGTGGTGGATAAAACCATGAGGATGGTGAATATAATTAAGATAAAAAATCACATGTACCACCCTGAATTTAACAAAGAGATAAATTTTTCAAGTCCAGTGTTATCTTTGGAAATCTTGAAAGATATGTTTAATACAAATGCAGTGTATAGTTATTATGCAATATTGGAATCGGGGAGAGTTTTGGAACTTTCTAAGAAATATGGATTTAATTCCACAAATTTCGGAGAGTTTTTGCAAAGCATGACTTCTAGAGGATTAAAATTGTTTGATTATTTTACATTAGATAGTGTGATGAAAATATTTAGACCTGAAACAACTTTGACGAAGCCCGCTGTGGCTAAGTTGTTTGATGCTTTGGGAAAATTTAGTGTGAGAATAAGGGAGCTTCCAACTATTACGAAGTCATCAATAAAGATAAAGGTTGGGGATAAGACATTGGAGAGATTGTACATCGATTTAGAAAAATTAAATCAGTTGAAAAACGAAATAGGGGGATGAATTATGAAAAAAACAGTTATTTTATTAATGATTGTTTCTGTGTCTTTGTTTGCAATTGAATTTTATGGAAGTTGGAATTTTACATTCGATGGAACTGATAATAGCTTTTATTCAATAGGTATTGGTTTTCCTATTTCGATGAACAACAATACGGAATTTGGTTTTTCTATGCAGTATCTGATGAATAGTTTTTCATTTGAAAATTATGGAAAGTACATTAGAAAAACTTCCTTTGGAGAATTTGCTATATACGGAAAAGGTGGAGCGATACTTGGTTTTTCCCTTGATTCACTTGGATATATGGTTTTGGCAGGAGTAAGGTATTATTTTAAAAACTTTTTTGTCTCATTTTCTTATTCTGTTTTGTACGTAAAAGCGGAAAAAATTCAAACAATACCTATTGAAATAGGATATAGATTTTAAAGAGGAGGAAAAGTCTTGGTTAAAGAAGGAGATAAAGTTTTATTATACGGGGAAGATGGTAGTAAAATTATTATAACGGTAGAAAAGGGAAAGAAAAAAGGTACACATTTAGGACATGTTAATATGGATGATTTGATTGGAAAAGAATATGGAGATCTCATTTCTTTTGGAAAAAAGGAAAGAACCTTTTATATATTACCACCTACATATATAGATTTGATATTTAATATGAAGAGGAGAACGCAAATAGTTTATCCTAAAGATGCATCCTACATATTATTCAAATTGGATATAAAACCTGGTAGTAGAGTTATAGATACCGGTGTTGGAAGTGGCGCCATGTGTGGCGCTTTTGCAAGGATTGTGGGAAACAAAGGAAAGGTTTACGGTTATGAAAGAAGAGAGGATTTTTATAACCTTGCAAAGAAAAATTTGGAAGGCTGGAACTTGGACAAATTTGTTGAGTTAAAGTTACGAGATATTGCTCAAGGATTTGACGAAATGAATATAGATGCTTTGTTGTTAGATGTTCCCGATCCATATAACTATATCCAGCAATGTTGGCAAGCACTAAAGGGTGGAGGAAAGATAGGTATAATTTGCCCTACAACCAATCAAGTTCAACAAGTTCTTGAAAGGTTGTATGAATATCCTTTTATAGATGTTGAAGTGTGGGAAAATTTAATGAGAAGGTTTAAACCCAATCCGGAGAGGTTAAGACCTTTTGATAGGATGGTAGCACATACTACTTACCTTGTCTTTGCAACTAAAGTTTTGAGAAAAATGGGAGGTGTTTTTGGTGAATAAGAAAAATTATATTACAATTACCCTTGTTCTTATTGGTTTGTTTATAGGTTCTATTTTTTTAAGTGGAGCAACTGAAAAGACGTTTCAAGAACGTTTAACACCTCTTGCCGAAACTTTATATTATATTTTAAATTATTATTACGATATGGACAACGTAGATGTGAACAAAGTAATTGATTTAGGTATTGATGGATTGATAAAGGGATTGGGGGATGATTTTAGTTATTATTATAACAGTGAAGTTTACAAAGAAAGAGAAATTGAGAATAAAGGTGAGTATGGAGGCTTGGGGATAGAAGTTACTTATGATCCAAAATCCATGGCGATAAAAATAATTAGTCCGATGTATGGTACTCCTGCGTGGAGAGTTGGTTTAAAGTCAGGTGATTTAATTATTAGTATAGATGGAACGCCTGTAAAGGACGTTTCATACATGGATGCAGTTAATATGATGAGAGGAGAGCCAGGTACCAAGGTAAAGCTCACAGTGTTGAGAGGAGAAGAAGTTTTAGAATTTGATATTGTTAGGGAGATAATAAAAATTACTCCTGTAAAGTATGGATTTGTCGAAACAGAGATGGGAAGAATAGGTTATGTAAGACTTACACAATTTAATCAACCTTCTTCTAAAAAGTTAGAAGAGGCTTTGAAAAAGATATACAACAAGGGAGTTACAGCTTTAATACTAGATTTAAGGGATAATCCTGGAGGTTACTTGGATAGTGCGATAGATGTTGCAAGTATGTTCTTAGATAAAGAAAAGTTAATTGTGACAGTTGAACCAAGGGTTGGAAAAATTGAAAGATATTTGAGTGAAGGTAATAATTTTCCAAGAGTACCTATGGTTGTATTAGTTAATGGAGGTTCAGCATCGGCATCCGAAATTGTAACAGGTGCACTTAAAGAAAATAATAGAGCGGTGGTAATTGGGAAAAAGACATTTGGTAAAGGATCAGTTCAACAGGGCTTCCCATTAAGCAATGGCGGCGTTGCGTTTATTACGATAGCACACTACAAAACACCAAGTGGAAAAGATATTCATAGAGTGGGAATTGAACCGAATATATATATAACTGATGAAGCAACAAGGTTAGAACACAAAGAAGAAGTTGTGGATTATACAAAAGAGTTTACCAAGGTGGATATAGATGATCCTTATATTAAGAGGGCAATACAGTATTTTCTTGAACAAAAATGAGAATTGCATTTGTTTCGCTTTTAATTTTGCTTGTTAATGTTGTTGTTTTACTTTCTTTTTTGGTTGTAAAGAACTTAAATTCGGAGATTGTGGAAATACAATCTCCACCTTTTGTCTTATTTGTTAATCCTTACTTTGATTATGTAAGAAAATTTAAAAACATGTTAATAATGCAAAAGATACTTTCCGAAAACTTGATATACGGTGATTCTCCTTTTTTAGTTGAAAGTAAAAAAGTTTTGGATAACGTAGAATATTATTTTAAAATCTTTAAAGTAGATTATAGAAAAAAATATGTGTTAAGGAAATATTGGTGGGGAAGTATATTTTTTGAGGCTTTAATTTATGATAAATTTGTGTTTTACTATGTTCCTCATATAAGAAAAGGTGAAAGTGATTTATCATTTGGAAAAGCAGTTATTAAAGTGTTAAAGGGTGAAAGCGTGAATTTTGATGTAAAAAATAAAATTGAAGAAGAACTTTTAGAAAAATATGGGGTTGTTAAATGTGATTAGAAATATATTGGTTTTTTTCGAATTTTTGGTTGTGTATGTGCTTTCTTCATTTGTATTGCATGTTGAAAAATTTACTTTATCTTCATTTGTTTTGGGATTTTTTGGAATATATTTTCTTGTCTTTAGTATAATTGCTTCTTTAGATGGAAAGAGCTTTCTTTTTAATGAATTGTCCCGTTTTTGGGTCTATGCATTTGTTCCTGTTTTTGTTTACCTAATATTTTTAATAAATGTGTTTTTCCATATTTCCATAGATTCTAGATTTTCTTTTCTTTTTTGTTTTTTGATTTCAAATTTTAGAAAATTAGATTTTGAAAATAGAAAAAAAGTTGCAATTTTAAGGCTTTTTGCGTTCTATTTGTTTATTATGGGGGTGAGTTGATTGATAGAACGCCTTGGAAAGTTTTTAATAAATCATTCAAGGTTGATAATAATTGTTTTTTCAGTTTTTGGATTATTTCTTGGGGTGTATAGTTTTATAAATTTAAAGGTTAATGCGGAACTTACAGAACTTGCACCAAAAAATATAAAGGAGTTTCAGGATTTAGTTAAGTTTACAAAAGAAAAGGTGATTTCCAACACTTTGTTGATAGTCATTGAATTAAATAAAGGTGTAAATGCCGGTAAACTTGCATTTGAAATGAAAGATAAATTTGAAAAGACGAGTTACATTTTAAAAGCAGAGGCATTTGACAATCCGGAAAATCTTATAAAATATGGAATTTTTACCGTGGATGAGAACAGCATTGACAGTATAATTAGTTATTACAATGCAGTTGTAAATGTAGAACCACGTTCTGTGATTGATTTTAGATTTTGGAGAAATTTAGGAAGTGCAATTTCTGCGGTATCTAATTTTGCAGATGATTTTTTTTCAAGAAGTGGAATAAAAAAATATTATCTTATTTCTGATGATAAAACTCTAATGTTGATGAATTTTTCAATGGTTAAACCTGTAACGGATGTTAAATTTTTAAGTGAGGCAATCCCAAAGTTAAAGAAAATTGCCGGTGATATATCTGAAAAGTTTGGTGTGAATATACTCTTTAGTGGTTCAGCAATGAGTAATTATACGGGTAATTTACAAGTGTCAAAGGATTTTCAAATTACTACTTTGGTATCTTTAGTAGGGATTTCCATTTTGCTTTTAATTTCGTATGGGAGCACAAGTACTATGTTTTTTTTGTTATACGTTATGATTCTTGCTATGGGAACGAGTTTGGGGATAATTGTGTTTCTGTTTAAAGAGATAAATATAGTTACATCATTTGTTAATGCAATGTTATTGGGACTTGGTATAGATTATGGAATACATATAACCGCTAAAATTCATGAGAATTTAAGATTGTATGGAAAATCATCGCAAAGTATAATTGAAGCTATTAAAGAAAATTTTATACCTTCGTTTATTTCTGCAATTACAACTTCTATTTCTTTATTTGCGCTTGCATTAAGTCCATCTCGTCCACTAAAAGAAATGGGTATTTCTTCCGGAATAGGTGTATTGATATTTTATACGTTTATGAATTTTTTAATTCCTGCACTGTATTCGAGATTCTTTGACAGAATTAGAGTCCCAAAAAAAGAGTATTTTTCTAAGTTTTTGGAATTAACAAGGAGGTTTAAACCTATAACTTTTTTTATTTGGGGTGTGGTTATTGTTACGAGTTTTGGAGCATATTTTGCCTTTAAAAACTTTTCGTATACTCCTCCTGGACTTGTCCCCAAAGACTCAGAATTTAATATAGCTTTAAAACTTGCAGAGGAAAAGTTTGGAGAATTTGGAATAGGTCAGATAGTACTGGGTGCAAGAGATTTTGAATCGTTGAAGAACATAAAGAAAAAGATAGAAAATTCCAGATATTTTTCTAACACATTTTCCATTTTATCATTTATGAATGATCCTGAAAGATTAAAAGAAATAAGTCCGGCATTTTATTGGAAGATAAATCAGATAGTTAGTGAACCTATACTTGATATAGTCTTTAAGAAGTATGGTCTGTACAATAGCTTAATTGAAACTTTAGGACTTTTGCAAACTGCAAAAACGTTTGAAGATGTTGTTTCTAGTATAGAAAAGGATATACCGGCGTTGTTTTTTTACGATACAAATGGTAACAGATACTTTTTATTGTATGCAAAGGAAAAACTCAATTTGTGGGAAAATAACAATTTAAAGAAAATATTTGATAACGAGTTAAAAAAAGAAAAGGTTTTTGGATATCCTGCATTATTTTACAAAGTTATGGTATATTTAGTTGATTCTACAAAAAATGCGGTGTACTTTGTCTTTTTGGCTATTATATTTACATTGTTTGTTGATCAAAAAAGTTTTAAAAAATCGTTGAAAATAACTTTTTATGTTATATTATCCATTTTGTCCACAGTTGGAATAGGATATTTGATTTTTAAAATAGAATTGACGTTTTTAAATTTACTTATTATTCCCATTTTTTTGGGAATTGGTGTGGATAGTATGGTTCACTTATCTCACAGTGTTTTTTATGGAAAGGAAAGCATAATGAAAACGGAAAAAGCCGTTACCGTATCTGTTTTAACTACTGTTATAGCATTTGGTAGTTTTCTGCTTGCACAAGGTGAATTATTAAAGGAATTTGGTGAACTTGTTGTAATAGGATTGGTGGTTTCATGGTTTGTAAGTGTATTTATTTTCTTAAATGGAGTGGATAAAGGTTAGTTTGTTTTCTTTTTCATCAAAGATATTAAAATAACGGTTCCTATTATTATTAGAAGGTAATATGAGAGGAATCTATAAAATAATACGCCTTTAATAATAGCTTCTTTATCTGTAGTAAATTCGGATAAAACATTGGTATACACTATTTCAAAACTTCCACTAGCACCAGGTGTTGGAACCAAAAATGCCACAGCGTTTACTATGTTTGTTATGGAAAAGAACTTAAAAAAGCTTAAATTCATATTTGTAAATATTGATATGGAGTAGTAAAAAACGTAACTTTGAAAAATTAATAGTAAAAACATCATTATGAAATCCACTAATATTAACTTTTTATGTTTGTTAAATATTTTTTTTATTACCATATCAAGCTTGTGGAACCAATTTTCCAGTTTTTCAAAGTTGATTATTTTTGAAAGGAATTTCCGCTTTTCAAAAGTATGTAAAAGTTTTATAAATGTTTTTGGAAAAACTATTCCAAAAAGTATTGCAATTGAGGATGCAAGTGTCAGTATTAATCCTAAGAATATAATTTTATTTGAAACACCGTAAATTTTATTAGATAAAAAAACAATATAGTTTAAATCGATAAAGAACATTAATGAGATCATTTCAAATAGTCTTAGAAATACAACCTGTGTAGCATATGCTGAATCAACCCCATGCTTGTTTAAGTAGTATATTTGAAAAGGCTGACCACCCATTGAAAAAGGTGTAACTGATGAGAAATATCCCGTAACAAAACATGAGTTTATCGAAGATATTAGGTTTATTTTTTGATTTAAGGTTTTAAAAACAATGTAATGCTTAATGCCGTCTATTATAAAGCTCAGTAATACGAGAATAATTGCACATAAAAATTCTTTGTAATTAATCGAAAAAAATATCGTTTTTATTATGTTTTTATTTAATGAAAAACTGTAAAAGAGCAAGATAACTCCGGATATAATAATGGATAAAATAATTCCGATAATAATTTTATTTTTCTTTTTCATTCTTCCTCCTGTAATATTCTTTTGTGTAATAAGTGCTGTAGGTTATCTTGTTAAGATTGAAAGCCACATCTGCCCATAAAGCAAAAGCTTTTTTTAAGCTTTTTAATAATCCTTCTTTTTTAAATCTTCTATTCGATGTTAGAACTAGAAGAAAAGGAGAAAATGAAACCTTACCAAAGCGAGACAATTTTTTTGCAAGTCGAAAATCTTTTGATGCTAAATTATTTGTGGTATCGTATCCACCTGATTTTAGATAACACTCTTTTTTTATTGCAAAGTTAGCTGCACCTACTATATATGTCTTTGTAAATATTTTTGAAAGGAAATCTGATGTTATGTAAAAGAGCCACACGAAAAAGTTTGAGAATTTGTTGTTTTCGATAAATAGAAAAGGTCCATAGATTGCACAAAGATTTTTTTTCTTTTTGAATTTTTTTACAATTTTTTCAAAATGATCTTTTGGATATATAGAGTCTGCATCGCATGTTATTAATATATCTCCAATTGCATATTTAAACCCTTTTACTATTGCATTTATTGGGCCCTTTTTTTCCTCAAAAAGTACATTTTGTGTGTATTTTTTTGCAATCATTACGGATTTATCTGTACTTCCGTTATCTACAACTATAATTTCAAAATTCTTATACGTTTGATTTTTGATGCTTTTTAACGTATTTTCAAGGCTTGTTTCTTCATTTAAAACGGGAATTACAACAGAAATTTTCATAGGTTTCATTAAAGTTTTTCCCTCTTTACTTTATACCACGGAATTTTTTTATTAAACGGACCTATAATATAACTGTAAATTAGCACTAAGAGTTCGAAGATCATTAAAATGGGTACGTAAAGAAAAGAATAAACAAGTGAGAAAAAACCAAATTGTCTACTATCAAGAGAACTAACCCACATCAAAATAAATACTGAAATTATTAATCCTAGAACAAATTTTAACATTCCAATGTGAAAAAACATATCTAATACTAGGGATATAAATGGTAAGAAAATTATAAATCCTACCAACATGTAATAGAATAAAAATGAAAAATTTCCCTCTTTTATACGTTGAAACATTTCTCTAAATCCACCTATATACCATCTTTTATGTTGTTTCCATAAATCTTTGAAATTTGTTGCAAATTGGATATTTATAAATGGATAGGTAGAATAATATTCTTTTACTTTTAGTTTTGACAATTTTGTGGCCATGCTAAAGTCATCAACTAATGTTTTCGGATCAATAGGAAGTACTTTTTCAAGAAGACTTCTTTTAAAGAAGACACCATTTCCCATAAATATCATTCTAACTATTATGTTTGAATAGAAAATAGTTTTTACAAAATTGAAATAAATTTCTTGAATAATGAATACGGGTTTAAATTTGAAATTGTATGCTTCAAAATTTGTAAAGATCATTTCCACTTTTGGATTTGAAAAGCAAAAGATATGAGACGAGATGTAATTTTTTGGAATTCTTGCATCAGCATCTATAAATAATATAATATCACCTTTTGCGATTTTCATTGCTTCGTTTATAGATTGTGGTTTTCCTTTTTCTCCCTTCTTTTTTATAACTTTTAAATTTTTGTATTTTGTTTCGAGTTTTTTGGCAAGTTTGTATGTCTTGTCCTTAGAATTATCATCTATCACTATTATTTCAATATTCTTGTAGCTACTGTCTGCTACAGTTTTTATTGTGTTCTCAATTACCTCCTCTTCGTTATAGCATGGGATTATAACGGAAACTAGCGGATTGTAATCTGGATTCCTATTTTCGTGAAGGTAATTTGTTCTCTTTTCATTCTTGTATTTTCCATAGAGTACTATTATCAAAGAGATTAGTATATTTAATACATAAAATGCCACTGTAAACATTATATTTTCACCTCTGTACTAAAAATAAATAGTATATTGTCATTTACTTTAAAGATGTTAAATTTAAAAAAGTTGTATACAACTAAAAAGTCAATAATATTATACCTTAAATCAGTTGATTTTTCTATTTTTATACCTTGTGGTGACACATTTTCATTCCATGCATCCCAAAACCACTTCCACCTTATTTTTCCATCATCATTTACCGTACCTTTGACAAGAAAATTATAAGTAAATGAAATTTTTAAATTTTCTATTTTGTAATTCCCACCCATTGAGACCATTGTTGCGTCTGGACCATATCTAAATCCAAGTGGAAAATCTGCAAGTGCCCTCCCAGGGCTGTTATTGTTATCGAGATAAAAATGTCTTACGTTTATCCTTAAATATGGAAGGTAATTTGTAATATACATCCACTCGCTTGTAAAATCGTATTCAAACCAAATATTAAAATTATCAAGATTAAATTCAATACCTAAATTATATCCGTATGCATTGGGTTTGTAATCTTCTGTTTCTGTTGGGGTTATATAGTCGTCAAGTGCAAATTCTCCAAATATTTTAAAGTTTTTAAAATTATACGAAAAATCTACAGATGATAAGACGTTTGAATAGCCTTCACCATATGTGTTGTGAAAAAACATTAGTGGATTTAAATCAATTAAATCTGGTGCTTTTCCACCTACTATGTTTAACTCACCTATTGCTATTCTAAAATCATCCAAGAAGAACTCAAATCTGTGTGCAACAATGGTTTTAAATGGTTCAAAAAAATATAAATTTGGTGTGTGTTTTTCGTAGTAATTTTCTTGAATGTGCTTTTCTTCTTTTGTTAGAAGTGGAAAAGAAGAAATAAAATGGTAAGTATAAGTGAAATTTTCAAATTTTTTTGAAATTGTAAGATTATCTTGGAAAGTAGTATCTGATATTGTAATGGGATATTTTGAATCCCCCCATTTAATGGGATATCTTCCGATACCTATAAATAGATCTTTTTTTAGATATCCAAGTAAAAAGTTTTCAGGTCCGTTCATATCAAGAGATGTAAATGAAAAATTCAAGAAAGGATCTTTAATTTTTACAGTTGTTTCTTTGGAAAATGGTACATTGGTATAGAGCACAAAATTATTATTTTGAAATAAAATCTCAAAATTTAGATAGGGAGGGATTTTTTCAAAGATATAGAATCCGCTTTCTGCAGGATTTAAAGCCCTTCCAGGTCCATCGCCTTTTAGAATATAACTTTGCTGCCAGTTTCCAAATGCATAACTTAGGTTTATTTGTAACCCATTTTCTAAATTTTCGATATAGTTTGTGGTAAAAAATGAAAATTTTGAAAATGCAACTATAGAAATCAATTGAAAAATTAATATTATCTTTTTCATATTAATCACCGTATATTAGTTTACAATGTTTTTCCGAAAATAACAACCTAACAACTTCTGGATCAAAGTATTCAACGTAGAAGTCGTACTCTGGATTTTGGCTGATAATGTCGAATATGTTTCCACTTAATTTTTTTTGATAACCTCTGGGAATATAATAAAATTGTTTTAAGCCAACAAGCGTTTCTTTGTTAAAAAATAGTTTAATTTCGTATTTTTCCACTTGATTTTCAAATTTACTAAAAAATATCTTTGATTTTTCAAACAAGTTCTTGTTGTAATAGAAGAATCCAAAAAATAGATTATATTCTGGGTTTTTTTCAAACCTTTTTAGGTTATTGAGATTTATTTCACGGCCATTTAATAGTGCCCAGGCGGTATTTGCAAAAACTGATTTTATGCAGTATGGTCTGTTTGGTGGTATATTTCCTTCAATTAAACTGTAGTTTGTGTTTAGACAAAAACTTTTGGTGTTTTCTGATTCAAAGTTTTTCTTTTTGATGAAAAATAGAGTAAGAGACGGAAAAACTTTTGTTTTAATTACGTTTTTTAAGGTGTTTGTATCTATTTGGTTTCCCATATAGGCATCGAGGATAATTTTAAAAAAGCTATCTATATTTGATAGTTGAGATAATATTTTTGAAAAGTTTTTGGATAATCCATTTGCAATGTAATACTCCAAAAGTAATAGATAAGGGTATATAGAATGCGGATTGTTTTTGATAAATTCGACGATTTCGTTTGATATGTTTTGCTTTTTATAGAGTTTTGTAAGTAGCAAGTTGTATTTTGAAATTACCGTATTTTGGTTTAAAAACTCACTAGCTTTATCAAAATTTCCCTCTAAAATGTTTATCAATGCCAGAAATATTTTGTCGGTGGTGGAAAATTTTCTTAAAGTGTTGATTATTTCTTCAATACTTGCATCATAGTCTTGCTTATTGATATCGAAAATGGTGTGGCTGTCTTCTTTTGAAATGTTTGCTTTTTTTATAAGTTTTTCTTTTAATTTTTTAATATCTTTGCCGCTTTTAGTAGAATTATTTTTAATCTTTTCTTTTTTCTTTTTCCCAGTTTTTACCAATTCCTTTTCCAATTTTTTTTTGAGTTCTAAAATATTTTTTAGTTTATCTTCTTTTTCCATTTTGACACCCCTTAAAGTAATTTATTTTTTTTAAAACTGTAAAATCCATTTCCAACAATTATATGATCAAGCAACTTTATATCTATTATTTCTCCTGCTTCTTTGATTTTAAAAGTTAAATCTTTGTCATTTTTACTTGGCTTTACATCTCCAGATGGGTGGTTGTGTACTAGAATGATGTATGCTGCGGAATTTTTAATAGCTTCTCTATAAATTTCCCTGGGATGTGCAAGACTTGTGTCTATAAGTCCGATTGTTATATCTTTTGAAGTAATTTCTGAAAGTTTAGAGTTAAGCATTATTACCCTTACCACTTCTTGATCGTATTGCTTCATATCTTTGCAATATTCATATACTAATTCAGGTGAATTTAAAGTTTTTCCTTTTCTTTCTTCATTTAAAACTCTTTTTGACAGTTCGATTGCTGCAAATATTGTAGCAGCTTTTGCCTTGCCAAGTCCTTTTACGTTGCATAAATCTTCTATACTTGCTTTGCTTAATTTTAGAAGACTGTTGTCAAAATATTCGAGTAATTTTTTTGAAAGTTCAAATACGTTTTTATCTTTTGTTCCAGTTCTAATTAGAATGGATATTAGTTCATAATTAGAAAGTTTTTCCGCGCCATCTACCAGAAGTTTTTCTCGTGGAAGCATTTATTATCCCCCTATCCCACAAGATATCCCAGACTTTTGAAATTGGAAATCCCATAACGTTGTAAAAATCCCCTTCTATTTTTTCTACGAGTATAGCCCCAAGTTCTTGAATGCCATATGCACCTGCTTTATCAAATGGCTTTGACGTATTTATATAGTATTTTATTAATTCATCCTTTAGAGGTTTAAATTTCACATTTGTTTTTTCACAAAATGTGATTGTTTCATTTTCTGTTAGGATGGTTACTCCAGTGTATACCGTATGCCAATTTGCTGAAAGGGTTTTAAGCATATTGTATGCTTCATCGTAATCTTTAGGTTTTCCAAAAATTTTGTCATTAAAGTAGACAATTGTATCTGCTGCAATTATTATACCTTTTTCTTTAATACTTTTTGCTTTAATGAGTGAAAGTTTTTTTACCAATTCTTCTGGATTTTTTTTATTTATGTTTTCATTTATATTTGGTGGTATTACTTTGAACGTGATATTTAGCATTTTGAATATGTCTATTCTTCTAGGAGATGTTGTTGCCAAAATTAGATTCATTAAATATCTCCTCCATTTTTTGTGCAAGGATGGCATTAATTATTGCAGAAATAATGCCAAGTCCAATCATTAATGGTAAAAAAGAAAATATAGAATTACTCCTTATGATTATACTTCCAACTAAGACCTGGGTAAAGTTGTTTGCAATCATACCTATAACGCTTACTCCAATGTATCCAAAAAAATTTAATTTTGAAAATAACCATTGAAAGATCACAGCTGCGATTATACCAAAAAACCCCATAAAGAAAGGAGGGGTAAATATTGTTCCGGTAAATATACTTCCAATCAATGTTTTTAAAGTACCTACTAACACTCCGCCTTTAAAGCCAATGTTTAATACAGTGTATAATATTACAAAATTTGAAAATCCCCATTTTCCAGCAGGTACGGGGTATGGAATGTATTTTTCTATGACAAACATTACGGAAGATATTGACACCAAAAGGGCGTATATTACCAGGTTTGTAATTCTTGTTCTTTCGATTCTACGACTATCTTGTTTGGAACACAAATTATTTTTCCTCCTTTGTCTATTTTACCAGTTTTTTCGCAAATCTTTAAAGGACAAGTTGAATCTGTTATCCAAGCTTTTTCGCCGTCAAAGTGCACAATTGAAAGGACTTTTCCATTGTTATCTTTTATTTTGTATGCTCCGGGTTTTGTTAGTTTTAAATAGAGTTTTCCATTAACTTTTACCACGAAAATGGAATTTTTACTAACTTTTGGAAAAAATATTACGGAAAAAAGGACTATGATAAGGATTAAAACAATGTCTGCACGTTTAAAAAACTTCATACATAGTCACCTTTCCGTTGATTATAATACCTCTTAGAAAGTTTTGATCAAACATATAGGGAATATCCAAAAATTCATTTGTGTTCCAAAGGGCAATATCACATTGAAATCCCGGTTCTATTTTTCCATTTTCAATTCCAAGCACATGTGCAGCGTTTAAGGTATAAGCCGTTAATATTTCTTCTGGTTCCATTTTTAAAAATCTTACGGCAAGATGCATAACAAACGATGGTGAAAAGATTGGACATGATCCAGGATTAAAATCAGAACCTAAAGCAACTGCCGCACCTTTATCAATGATTTTTCTTGCATTTGCAAATGTTTCACCAAGGTAGAAACTTGTGCCTGGCATTAATGTTGCAACTGTATTTGATTTTGAAAGTAAAGCTATTTCTTCTTCATCTATTTTTAATAAATGATCTGCAGAGACTGCATGTAACTTTACCGCAAGTTTTGTTGCACCGACATTTGCTATTTCATCTGCGTGGAATCTTAATTTAAATCCATTTTCTTTGGCAAAATTAAAAAATTCCTCAATATCTTCTGGGAGAAACACACCTTTATCACAAAATACGTCTATTGTATTTGTGAAACTTTTGATATCATCTAGCCATTCTTTTACATTTTTTATATATTCTGTTTTATCGCTATCCTTTGGAATTGCATGTAACCCCAAAAATGTTGGAATCACTTTAACATCTTGTACTTCATTTAATATTGATATTGCTTTTAGTTGTTTTATTTCACTTATTTTTTCAAGACCGTATCCACTTTTCCCTTCAATTGCACATATTCCGTTTTGTTTTAAGAGTTTTAAATATTTAATGTTTTCTTTTACTATTTCATCTACGGTTGCGTTTCTTACCATCTTTACGCTGCTGTGAATTCCTCCACCTTTTTCAAATATTTGAGAATAGGTTTTTCCACGTGCTCTCATGTAAAATTCATTTGCACGTTTTCCATAGAAGGGAATGTGCGTATGTGCATCTACAAGGGCGGGAGTTACAAGTTTTGAATTAATTGTATAATCAGATTTTGATTTGTGCTTTTTTATGTCCAAAATTTTCCCATGATCAATTATCACATCTACGTCAAATGCTTCGAATAATTCTTTCATTTCTTTTCCTTTTTTGGGAGTGCTTCCCGTTGGAGTTAAAAGGTGATCAGCGTGTATCTTTATCATTTAAATCCCTCCTAGTATAAACGAAAGAATAGATGCAAATAGACAATATATGGAAAATATCTTAAGATTTTTTGAGATAGTAGCTTTTTTAAGTATAAATAAGCTAAATAAACCAAATATGAAAGCAACCAGTGCGGAAGTTAAATAGATTGTGTTAATAGGCACGTTTTTCACACCTAGTATACCCGCACCAAATATTACGGGAATACTTATCAAAAATGAGTATTTTAATGCTAATTCTCTTTTTAATCCTATAATTAATGCACCGAATAGTGTGAAGCCACTTCTTGATATTCCTGGGAATATTGCCAATGCCTGAAATAAACCGATTATTAACGCATCGGTATATGTTATTTCAAAATAATTTTTCTTTCCCTTTAGTTTGTCGGAAATAAAAAGTGCGGCGCTCGTTACTAAAAAGAAGAAAGAGATAATTTTAAGATTTGAAATGGAAGATTCCACTTTGTTTTCAAATAAAAGACCAAAAATTGCTGCAGGTATTGTAGAGACAATAATTTTAAGTATAAGATTTATATAATTTTTTTCAAATTTAAAAAATCCTTTTATTATTTCAAATAATTCCTTCCATACAAAAATTATAATTGCGGCTAATGTTGCAAGATGTAAAAGTGCAAAAATAGATAAATTTGAATCTATGTTTAGAATTTTTGAGAACATACTTAAGTGTCCGGAACTTGAAACGGGTAAAAATTCGGTAAGACCTTGTATGATTCCAAGAATTATCTCCATTTTCTTCCTCCTTAGTGTGTTATTCTTCCTACGTATGGCCTATATGTATATATTTTTAATTCTTTTACGTTTAAATTGTTTAAATATTCTTTAGCAGAATCGATATCTGGAAAAGCGCCTAAACAAAGTGAATAGAAGATTTTATTATTCCTTTTAAATTTTATTGCAAATGATGAAAAACCATTTGATCTTAGATTTAGAATATCTCTAAAAATAGGTTCTGCATTTTCCCCTGTTTTTAAGAATATTGTGTATACACTTTTTCCGGCAAGAAGACCTGGAAGCTTCATATTTGATGGTACTACTAAAAAGTATGTATCCTCTGATAACTTGTTGATTAAAAAATTTTTACTTAACTTTACTATTTTAAGGGCATTTTGTGAGTCTACCACAAAGGTGGAAACATCTGTGCCGTATTCTAAGATATCAAGTGAATGTACTAACAATTTATCATAATTAAATGTTTCAAATTTGATCATAGTGGTTGTGGAATCTAATGAAAAATCTGGGAGTTTTTCACTCCCAGTTACATTTTTGAATTCAAGTTTTTTTGGAATGTATACAATATCTACGTTTACAGAAGATTTTTTGATGTACAGATAAATAGTTGATATTAGAAGTAGTAAGGTTATTAAAGATAAAATAAGTATAAGAGTGTTTAATATTTTTAATTCCAATGGTGTAAAAGAGCGCAGCTTAAATTCCCTCCTCCACGTATTTCAAAATCAACTCAATAGTGGCTTCTACATCCTTTTTGTGTACCATTTCGTTTGGTGTGTGGATATACCTTGTGGCAATAGAAATAGTTGCACTTGGAATACCTGCTTTTGTGTTTTGATATCCACGTGCATCTGTTCCTCCGTAAATTAAAACCTCCATTTGATATGGTATATTGTATTTTTCTGCAAGATCTCTTAGTACGTTTACCATTTCTTTATCACTAATTGAATATCCATCCTTTACCTTTATACATGCTCCACTTCCCAATTTCATTGATACTCTTTTATTTGCTTTTGGAGTATCACCTGCGGCGGTAACATCAATTGCTATAGCCACATCTGGATCAATATCATAGCCCGCAACTCTTGCGCCTATTATTCCAACTTCTTCTTGCACTGCAAATACTCCATATACCGAATTTTTTGTATTTTTAAGTTTTTTAAACACTTCTATTATTACTGCGCAACCAATTCTATCATCCATTGATTTTGAGATGAAATAATCGCCGTTTTCAACGAAGTATCCATCAAAGGTTCCAAAAGTTCCTATAGGACAAATTTTTTCTGCTTCTTCCTTTGACTTTGCCCCTATATCTACGTATATTTTGTCAAAGGACATATTTTTTATGTTTTCTGCTAAAATTTGACCTGTTTCTCCTTCAACATCAACTATACCTACAACATTACCAAATCTAACTTTTGAACGAAAGATCGTATAAGGTGATACACCACCTACCATGTCAATTTTTAAAAATCCGTTATCATCTATGTTTGTTACTACTACCCCAATCTCGTCCATATGTGCATCTAAAAGTATTTTTTTGCCAGATGAACCGTTTTTCCAGACAATTAAATTTCCCAATTTATCTACTTTATAACCGTCGATGTAACCTTCTAGCTCAGAGAGGATTACTTTTCTAATTTTCTCTTCTCGACCGCTTGGACTATGTGTTTCGGTAAGTTTTTTTATTAATTCTTTCATACATGAAAACCTCCTTTTAATTTTATCAATTTTATTATACACTACTAATGTGGAATTTAGCAAATAAAAAGAAGGTGAAAATGTGTTATCGATAGAGAGTTTTATCGAAAAGATAAACGATTATAGTGTTATCACGGAAAATGATAAGATTTTGGTTGCTGTTTCAGGTGGTGTAGATTCTATGACTTTGTTATACATATTAAATGAGGTAAAAGAAAAAATAGGAATAGAAATTTTTTGTGCAACGATTAATCATGGTATAAGGAAGGAATCTAAAAATGAGGTAATTTTTGTGAAAAAATTTTGTGAGAGGTTAAATATTCCATGTTTTACATCAAGCGTTGATGCATTAGCTTATGCAAAAGAGAATAAATTGACACTTGAAGAAGCTGCAAGAAAGTTAAGATATGGCATTTTGAGAAACTTTAAGAAAAAATTAGGAGTAAAAAAGATTGCAGTTGCACATAATTTGAATGATTTAGTTGAAAATGTACTTTTTAGAATTTCACGGGGAACTGGTCCATTTGGAGTTTATGGAATGAAACCTGTAAGTGGAGATATAATTAGACCTTTACTTTTTTATACAAGATTTGAGATAGAATCTTTTGCAAAAGAAAATAACATAGATTTTGTGGTAGATAAAACAAATTACGATGTAAAATACACAAGAAATTTTATAAGACATGAGATAGTCCCAAAGTTTAAAAAAATAAATCCGGCATTTGAAGGAGCTGTTTTTAGATTTGTAGAGAATTTATGGGAATTGGAAAAGTTCGTGGATAAAAAAATAAATTTAGAGAGTGTACCACTTTTAAATGGAATACTTTTTAAGATACCAGATGATGATTATGTTTTAATTGAATTTGTAAGAAGACAGACATTAAAACACTATGGAATTGCCCCTGATAAGGAAAAGCTTGATAGGCTGAAGAAAAATCTTTCCAAAACAAGTTTTAAAGTTAGTTTTTGGGGAAATTATGGAGTAGAAATATCGTATGGGTATGGTTTTTTGGGTGATTTTTTAAGTAGAAAATTTCGTTACGAAATAAATTCTCCACAGGAAATTTATATAGAACCTTTTAATATAAAAATTGGAAAAAATGACAAAGATGGTATAATATTTAATAAGAGTTCTTTTGTTATAAGAAATTGGGAGTTTGGAGATAAGATAAAAGGGGGTAAAAAGTTAAAGGAAATGTTTGTGAGGAAAAAGGTCCCATCATTTATTAGGAGAATTATACCCGTTTTTGTGGATAATGAAATGGTGTTTTTTGTTCCAGGTGTTTACGTTGATAAAGAAAGTGTCTCTAAAGAAGGATTATCTGTGAATGTGAAAGGAGGTTTATTATTTTGAATAAAGGAATTGGATCAATAATTGTAGGACTTTTAATAATTTTAAGTATTTTTTGGATACTTGAGGGGGTGTTTTTCAACAGTAATACCTCAGAAACATCTATGAGGTATAGCGATTTTGTTAAAAGACTAGAATCAGATGCCGGTGATATTGCAGAAGTTACGATAAAAGATGATGGAAGTGTAATATTAAGAACTATTTCTGGAAAGAGATATAACGTTTATGCACCATGGGTTAAATACGATATGGACCTTATTAATAAAATGGTTAATAAGGGAATAATCGTAAATGGTGAAAAAAGTGTAGATAGTTCTTTTTGGGTTAATATTGTAGGAAATTTACTATTTTTCATTTTAATGCTTTTTATGTTTAGTTTTTTAATAAGAGGATTAGGCGGAAAAAATAATCAGGCGTTTACTTTTACCAAAAGTAGAGCCGAAAAGGTGGTTCCAGGTAAGAAAAAGATAACCTTTAAAGATGTTGCAGGTGTGGACGAAGCAGTTGAAGAATTACAGGAAATAGTTGACTTTTTAAAGAATCCTGGAAAATTTAACAAAATAGGTGCAAGGATGCCTAAAGGGGTTTTACTTGTTGGGCCTCCGGGTACTGGAAAAACATTGCTTGCAAGGGCAGTAGCAGGAGAAGCAAATGTGCCTTTCTTTCATATAAGCGGTTCTGATTTTGTAGAGTTATTTGTTGGTGTAGGTGCAGCAAGAGTTAGGGACTTGTTTAACCAAGCAAAATCTAATGCACCGTGTATTGTGTTTATCGATGAAATAGATGCCGTTGGAAGACATAGGGGGGCTGGACTTGGTGGTGGACATGATGAAAGGGAGCAAACGTTAAATCAACTTTTGGTGGAAATGGACGGGTTTGACGTAAAAGAAGGAATAGTCGTGATGGCGGCAACGAATAGACCAGATATATTAGATCCCGCTCTTTTAAGACCGGGAAGATTTGATAAAAAAGTAGTGGTGGACCCACCAGATGTAAAAGGAAGGGAAGAAATTTTAAAAATACATCTTAGGGGGAAACCTATATCTGAAGATGTAGATGTAAAGATCTTGGCAAAAAGGACAACGGGATTTGTTGGAGCGGATTTGGAAAATCTCGTTAATGAAGCAGCACTTCTTGCAGCAAGAGATGGTAGAACACAAATGACTATGGATGATTTTGAAGAAGCTATTGATAGGGTGATTGCGGGCCCTGCAAGAAAATCGAGATTGATTTCGAATAAGCAAAAGGAAATTGTTGCGTATCATGAATTAGGGCATGCTATAGTCGGAACAGAATTACCAAATTCTGACCCGGTTCATAAGGTATCTATAATACCTAGGGGTTATAAAGCGTTGGGATTTACATTGCATCTTCCCGCAGAGGATAAGTATCTTATTAGTAAAAATGAACTAATGGATAATATAACAGCTTTGTTGGGAGGAAGGGCGGCAGAAGAAATAGTTTTTCACGATATAACAAGTGGTGCGGCGAATGATATTGAGAGAGCAACGGAAATAGCAAGAAAAATGGTTTGTGAACTTGGTATGAGTGATAACTTTGGACCACTTGCTTGGGGAAAAACGGAACAAGAAGTATTTTTGGGAAAAGAAATTACAAGAATGAGAAATTACAGTGAAGAAGTTGCAAAATTAATTGATAGTGAAGTGCAAAATATCGTAAATACATGTTATAACAGGGCAAAAGAAATATTAAATAAACATAGAGAAAAATTAGATGAACTTGCTCAAATTTTGTTAGAAAGAGAAGAGATTAGCGGAGAAGAGTTAAGGAAGTTACTTAAGGGGGATGATAGTGTTGTGGAGGAAGATAGAGGGGATAAGTAAAACTATAGAGTTTGTTCCCGATGATTCTTATATTTGGGACGAAGATGATGAAATGAGAAATTATCATTTTGTTTCAACTTCTGGTATTATTAAACAATTTGTAAGAGTTGGATATGAAATTTTATCAGAAGTATTACCAGAAGATTTGATTTCCGTTGTTTTGAGTGTGAAGGTAAAACAGATATTTCCAGTGATGGTTGGTGATAAATTGGTTTTGGGAGTTAGAGTTACAAAAATTGATGAAAATTATATATATTTTTCTGGAATTTTGACGAAAGATAATAAAAAAGTTGCTGAGGCAGAATTTGTTAGGGTTGTAGTTTCAAGAAATTATCTTAGGAGGAAAGCAGTTGAGGAAGCCACGTAAAAAAGATGATTTTCTAGAATATTCACATGTTAAAAAATTTAGTGATTCAGAAAAAAGATTCAAAGAATTTATGGGCAACCAGGGGGTTGCCTTAGTTTTTCCAAATAATTATGCAGTAGCTGCATCATCTCTTTCGTGGAGTTGGGTACAACAACTATTTTGGGAAAGTGGTATATACCCAGAGCGTTATTTCTATGAAAAGTGGTTTAGAAAATTTTATTCCGTTGAATCTTTTAAACCGTTAGATGAAAATAGAATTTTGTTATTTTCTCTGCATTTTGAGCTTGATTTTGAGAATATTTTGGATATTTTAAAAAAACTTGGAATACCATTGCTTGCCAATGAGAGAGATGAAGATTCACCAGTTATTGTGATTGGTGGAGCAATTACATTTTTTAATGAAGAGTTGATTAAACCCATTGCAGATGTAATAATTGTTGGAGATTTAGAAGATAAGGTTAAAGAAGTTTCAGAGGGAATTCGAATTTTATTAAAAAGCAGAAAAGAAGGATTGGAATATTTTGAAAGATTAAAATGGGAAGATAAAGTGACAAACTTTGATATTGGAAAAAAACTCCCTGTTTCTCATTTTGTAACACGATTTTCCGAATTTGGTGAAAAAAAGCTTCTAGAAATTGGTAGGGGATGTATTAGAAGATGCAATTTTTGTGTGATGGGGTATAATAAAAAGCCGGTAAAGTTTGTACATCCAAATGTTATAGAAGAATTTTTAAAAAATGAAACTTATCCAATTGGAATAATTAGTGCTACAATAACAGATTATCCATGGTTGGATGAATTATTGGATATTTTAGAGGAATATAATATAAAGTTTTCCGTTTCATCTATGAGGGCGGATGGTATCTCTGAGAGACTGTTGAGATTGTTAAAAGATAGTGGTCAAAAAAGCTTTACCATTGCACCTGAAGGGGTTTCACAAAGAATTAGAAATTTAATGTTGAAGGATATAGATGAGGATGATTTGTTATTTGCACTTGATGTTGGAAGAAAAGTAAGTTTTAACAGTATAAAGATGTATTATATAGTTGGTGTAGGTGAGGAATTATTTGATTTTGTAGAATTAAAGTCTTTTTTAGAGAAAGTAAAAAAAATGGGGTATAAATCAATAACTTTAAGTGTTAATCCTTTGATTCCAAAGAAAAAAACCCCATTTTATGGTAGGGAATTTATTAGTAATGGGGAATATAACAAAATAAGGAAGTGGATGAAGGAGAGTCTAAAAGGAATAAGAATAAACTTTGAAAGTTATAAACTTTCAAAAAAACAATATGAATTTAATGTTATGTCTGAAAAGGAAATTGTTGATTATATAAAAAAAAGATTTTAAATGTTTGTACAGTACTAAATATAACTTTTCCAATATCATGTATATTACAAATAAAAACTAAAAATCTAGCACGTATTATATTCCACAGAAAAATATGCATATGCTCCAAATGTTTCAAAGAGAAATAGGTTATATTTCCAATATTTGTTTAAAAGCAGTAGGTGTTTTTTTATAATCTGTAGATAGAAAATAGATTTGGCAGTATTTCAAAGCAATTTTTTATTTGATTTTTCCTCAGATTTGTTTATATAACCCTATTTTTTGAAACACTCTTCAAAAGGTATGAGTCTGTTTCAAAAATAGTAAGAGACTAATCCGAAATCAAAAAATAGATACAAAAATATAATAAAATACTT
>NZ_LNGA01000030.1:0-153937 GCF_018588215.1 Thermosipho sp. 1244 | reverse complement strand
TTTGGAAATCTTTTAAAAGAAGCAGGTGTTGTAAAGAGACTTGTTGAAGCGGCAAGCAGATATATCCTTGATACAGTTACAATTCTACTTTGTGTTTCAGTTGGTGCATCTGCAAGGGCTGACGTGTTTTTAAAACCTCAATCTTTGCTTATTTTCGGGATGGGGGCTATTGCATTTATAACGTCTATAGTTTCTGGAATTTCATTTGCAAAATTAATGAACTTATTTTTAAAAGATAAAATAAATCCATTAATTGGTGCTGCTGGCGTATCAGCTGTACCTGATTCTTCAAGAGTAGCTCAAAGAATTGCCCAGGAGGAGGATCCAACTAATTTCATATTAATGCATGCAATGGGGCCAAATGTTGCCGGAGTAATAGGTTCTGCTGTTGCAGCTGGTATATTCTTATCATTAATTAAGTGAGGTGAGGTAATGGCGAAAAAACAGTTTAATGTGAAGATAAATTATAATTGGTGTAAAAGTTGTGGAATATGCTATAACACTTGTCCTACGAAAACTATTATTAAAGGTGAAATGAATAGACCAAAAGTAGAAGATCATACAACATGTATAGGATGTTTGATGTGTGAAAATTTATGTCCAGATTTTGCCATTGACATAGTTGAGATTACAGAAGAAGTAGGTGAAAAAAATGGGTAAATTAGTTTTTTGGCAGGGAAACGAAGCAGTTGCATATGGAGCACTGAAAGCTGGTTGTAGATTTTATGCAGGTTATCCCATTACCCCTTCTTCAGAAATTGCCGAGACCATGGCAAGAGAGTTACCAAAACATAATGGGGTTTTTATTCAAATGGAAGATGAAATTGCAAGTGCTGCGGCTATGATTGGTGCATCACTTGCTGGGGTAAAATCAATGACAGCTACTAGCGGACCGGGCTTTAGTTTGATGCAAGAGGCTTTGGGATATGCTGTTATGACTGAGACTCCATGCGTTTTTGTTAATGTTATGCGTGGAGGCCCTTCAACTGGTCTCCCAACAAAGCCTGCTCAAGGTGATATTATGCAAGCGAGGTGGGGAACCCACGGAGATCATGCCATAATTGCGATGTACCCTTCAACTGTTCAAGAAGCGTATAGGTATATAATTGAGGCTTTTAACCTTGCCGAAATATATAGAACACCTGTTGTGTTTTTGATGGATGAGACCTTAGGACACATGAGGGAAACATTTGAATTACCGAATGGTAAAGATATAGAAATTGTGGATAGAATCTCTGAAAAAGAATTGGAAGATGAAGAGATATTTGTGCCATATGCAGAAAGTGAATATGCTGAACCAAAACCTAATGCGTTGATAGAGATGGGTAAAACAAGATTCCATGTTTCGGGTCTTGTGCATGACGAATCTGGTTTTCCAAATGCAGCGTATGAAACCGCAGAAAAATTAATCAAGAGATTGTCAAATAAAATAAGGCTCCATATTGATGAAATTTCAATTTACGATGAGTATATGACAGAAGATGCAGAAGTGCTAGTTATAGCGTATGGGGTAGTGGCAAGGAGTGCACTCGAGGCTGTGAAAATAGCAAGAAACGATAAAATGAAAGTAGGTTTGTTCAAACCAATCACGATTTGGCCATTACAAGTTCACGAGCTTAGAAAAAGACTCTCAAAAGTTGAAGCGGTTGTTATACCAGAAATGAATTTAGGGCAATATGGAAGGGAAATTTTGAAATTGGTAAAACCTGGAACAAAAGTTAAATTTATCAACAAAGTAGGAGGAGAATTAATTACCCCAGAGGAGATTTTGGCAGGAATAAACGATATTTTAACTGAAGGATATGACTTTTAAAAGTTCTAAGGATTATGGGTTTATCTTCAAAGATGTGGCAAATAAAAAATTTAAAAACTAGATGGCTTCGGCATTCCACCGAAGCCATCTAATTTATTTTAATACCTTCTCTTGTATTCTTCACATCTTTTTAGTTTAACTGTTCCATAAAAAAACACCCCCTCGTTGGCTTTATTTTACCACTTTGGGGGTGCTTTTTTTTATTGTTTCTTTTTAATTCAGCGCACAGTTGCCTAAGATTTTTTTATTGATCAATCATAGGTATTTTTAAGTTATGTTTTTTTGCAGTATTTATTGCTATCTCATAGCCTGCATCAGCATGTCTTACTACACCAAGTCCCACGTCGTTTGTTAAAACTCTTTCTAGTTTCTTATGTGCCAAATCTGTACCGTCAGCTACTATAACCATTCCTGCGTGCAATGAGTAACCGATACCTACTCCGCCACCATGATGGAAAGATACCCAAGTTGCCCCACTTGCAACATTTAACATCGCATTTAGAATTGGCCAATCGGCTATTGCATCACTGCCATCTTTCATAGCTTCAGTTTCCCTATATGGACTTGCCACTGACCCTGTATCGTGATGATCTCTTCCAATTACAATAGGTGCTTCGATTTCGCCTTTTTGTACCATTTTGTTTATGGCAAGTCCTAATTCTGCCCTTTCTCCTTGACCTAACCAACATATTCTTGCAGGTAACCCTTGCCATTTAATCTTTTTTTGTGCAAGTTCTATCCATTTTTTTAAGTGATTATCGTAAGAGAATAATTCCAATACTTTTTTATCAGTTTTGTAAATATCTTCAGGATTACCGGATAAAGCGGCCCACCTAAATGGACCTTTTCCTTCGGAGAATAAGTCTCTTATGTATTCTGGAACGTATCCTGGAATATTAAATGCATTTTTTACTCCGTGATCGTATGCAAGTCTTCTTATATTATTTCCATATTCAAATACTTTTGCGCCTTGCTTTTGCATTTCCAATATTGCTTCTATATGTTTTACAACGCTTTCGTATACTAATTCAAGGTACTTTTGTGGATTTTCTTTCCTTAATTTTAATGCTTCATCAAATGACATGCCCTGTGGTACGTAGCCTGTTAATGGATCATGTGCAGCTGTTTGATCAGTTACTATATCTGGAATAATTCCACGTTTTACAAGTTCTGGATGCACATCTGCTGCATTTGCTAAAAGACCAACTGATAGTGGTTTTCCCTCTTTTACGGCGTCTTGTACTAATTTTAACGCTTCATCTAAGTTATCAGTCCAAGTATCGAGATAGCCTGTTTTGATACGTCTTTCAATCATTCTTTTATCTATTTCAACGGCAAGTATTACACCATCGTTTAAAGTTACAGCTAAAGGTTGTGCTCCTCCCATTTCTCCTAGACCTGCAGTTAATACCCATTTTCCTTTTAATGAGCCATTGAAATACTTTTTGGCTACTGCGTAGAATGTTTCGTATGTGCCTTGAAGTATACCTTGAGTTCCTATGTAAATCCAACTTCCAGCGGTCATTTGACCGTACATAATTAAACCTCGTTCTTCTAATTCCCTAAAATATTCCCAATTTGCCCATTTGGGAACAAGGTTGGAATTTGCGATTAATACTCTTGGTGCCCATTCACTTGTTTTAAAAACTGCAACTGGTTTTCCACTTTGAATTAAAAGTGTTTCATCCATTTCTAGATTTTGCAGTGTTTCAACTATTTTGTCAAAACATTTCCAATTTCTTGCGGCCCTTCCTGTACCACCGTATACTATAAGGTTTGCAGGATCTCTTGCAACTTCTGGGTCTAGGTTGTTCATCAACATTCTCATAGGTGCTTCAGTTTGCCAACTCTTACAAGAAAGTTTTGTTCCTCTTGGTGCTTTTACAATCCTTGACATAATATTCCCCCCTTAATTTTAAGAATTTGCCATTAAATAAGTGTAGACCTTTGTATCTTCAATTAAATTATTTATAACCACATATTCATTTGGTTGGTGTGCCGTTTCATCTAATGTGGCCCAGACAACTGCGGGGAAGCCTGCACGTCTAACTATAGCGGCACAAGTTCCTCCACCTATTCCTCCAACTTTTGGTTCTAAATTTCTCAATTCTTTTATTGCACTTTTTAGCTTTATTACTATCTCTGAATCTTTATTAGTGGGTGGTGCGGCTTGCTCAAATTGCAGTTTTTCTACGTGAATTTCCACATTGTATTCTTTTGAAAACTTATTTGCAAAGTTGGTTATATCCTCGAAGATTTCTTCAATGTTATATTCCGGTAATATTCTACAATCAAAGTAGACGACATCTGTTCCTGGTATAGTGTTTACATTATCCACATTATTTTCTTTTTTTGTGGGTTCAAAGGAACTTTTTGGATAATCAAATAAGTTATTTTCTAAGTTATATTTTTTATTTAAATATTCATCCAACTGGGAAGCGAATTTCAAAGCAAATCTATGGGCATTCTTAGCTATATCTGGTCTTGATGCATGTGCTTGTTTTCCAAAAGTAGTTATTTTTAACCATGCAATGGATTTTTCGGCAATTTCAATAAATGAACCGTCGTGTTCGCCGGCATCGGGTACTATAAACAGATCACCTTTATTGAATAATCCAAGCTCTAAAAGGTGTTTTATACCATAGTCAGATCCTGTTTCTTCATCTGAAACAAAGGCAAGTGCGATATTATCTTTGGGTTTTATTTTGAGTTCTAATATCGCTTTTGCAGCATATAATGAGGCAATTAAAGATGCACCGTTATCTTCTGCACCTCTTCCAAATATTTTTCCGTCTTTTTCTAGTGGATCAAATGGATCATTTTCCCATAATGATAGATCACCTGCGGGAACTTTGTCCATGTGGGTTATAATCCAAATAGTTCTTTTTCCTTCACTTCCTTTTATTCTCGCCACAATATTTGGTCTAAATCCATATGGCACTATGTCATCTTTTGCATCGTATCTTTCCACAGAATCAAAGCCCCAATCTTTAATTAAGTCTTCTAACCATTCGGCCATTTCTTTTTCACCTGGTCCACCTGATCTAGGATTTACAGAGTTAATGGATACAAATTTTTTCATTGAGGTAATGATTTCGGGCTTTAGTTTTTCAACAATTTGGATGATTTTTTCTTTCATATAGATTCCTCCTTTAACATTTTGTAAGCCTCATGTGCAATTAAAGCCGTTATTCCCCAAATTATATATTCTTTGTGTTTGAAAAATAAGATTCTATATTTCCCTTGTCTCCAATTGTAATTTTTTTCATTTGGTATTAAATGAAATGGAAAATTAGTAGGTGGATATACCTTTACATCTATGTAATATTCGTACAAAGGTTTTTCAAATAAGCTAATTGGTGCTAAAAAAATTGCGTCAACTTCTGATTTATTACGCATAATTTTACTATTGATGGTACCTAAAAATGGGTATATTACTATATTAAAAGGTGTAACAACCATTGGAAGATCTTTGATTATTTTTGGGGCTGTACCTATTTCTTCGATTGTTTCACGTATTGCACAATCTTTAGGTGATTCGTTTTCTTCTAATTTTCCACCTGGGAATGCCACTTCTCCTGGTTGAGTATTTAATTTTTTTGAACGTACTTCAAATAAAAAATATTTTTTGTTTACTATGGGTATTACCACAGCATATTCATTTGCACCGATTATCATATCAATAATTAACCGCCGATGAGTTTAGGTTATTTTTAAAGATACTGTTCCATGGAGTTGATGGTGAATCATTCGTAGAAATTACAGTTATTGTTTTTCCCACTATGTATAAATTTCCTATGTCGTCTAATATTATAAATTTTGAATTTTCATATGTTTTTTTATAGAGGATTTTAAAACTATTTTTTTCTAAAATGTATAAATTGTTATTTTCGGTTAGTATATATATGAATTTTTGACCAATAACACTATCTATTATGTCATATTCAAAGTCTAAAATTTTTACGTCATTTTTTGTGAAAAAGTTTTTGGAAAATACATATTTATTTGATTTGTCTATTAAGATTACAGAATTTTCAGAGGGAATTTGTGGATTTTCCAATGAAAAAGCCAAGTTTTTTATGTTACCTATAAACTTTTCCTTTTTTTCATTTTTCCATAAATATCCCATCCCATCTACGGTATAGATTTGACCAGATAGTGATACAAAAGGTCCACTTATCGGCCATTTTCCAACTTTCATAGTTGAAATTATTTTTCCATCTTTGATTTCATACAAAAGTCCATCATCGGTTACGGCGTATATTATTTGTCCATCGTATGCAGCACCTAGTGTGATATCTGAATCCAATTGTGTTTTCCAAATAAGATTCCCATTTAAATCGAAAGAATAAAGAAAATCATCCCAACAAGGAACTACTAGTGCATTTTCGGTAATGGTTAAATGCCCAGTAACTATAAACGGCAAATGATAATTCCACAGTATTTTTCCATTACTTAATTTGAACAATTTCCCACTTGTAGTTGCTAAAAACAAAGTACCGTTTATTGCAACTGGTCTCCCAGTTATATCTGCATTAAGATCTATACTCCACAGTTTAGTAAATTTTGTTTGGTTTTCCTCTATCTTTTCGTTTAAGTTTACAAATGCCTTTATTTTAAAAGGATATGTTGTAATGTTAAAATCTTTTGTTATTAAATAATTCCCGACAATTATATTTTCACTGTCTGTAATAATTTTATTTCCATTTACTTTTTTTGAAAATACTAATTTATTTGTTTCATCGTAGAATGAAATAGTCATATTTTTTAATAACACGTGGTAACCATTGTATGTGTAATCATTAACTGGGTTGAATTTTTTCAAAAATTTTGGGTACCTTGGATTGGAAATATCGAAAAGAGAAAGATTATACGTGGAAAATACGGCAAGGATGTTTTTTGAAATTCTTATTTTGTTTATTTTTCCTTTATCATATGAAAGGGTCCATATTATTTTTCCATTGTTGTAAGCTACAACTCTTCCCATATTTATGGCAAATAAAATATCTTTGTAAATTTGTGGATTTGAAATATTTGATATTATCCTTATTAAAGACAATTTATCATTTTTTAAATGATAAAGTCTATCTTTTGAAAAAATATACCCTTCACCAATGTAAGTGGGTGACTCTACATAGATTTTTTTGTTTGTTTGAATATTCAATATTTCGTCTTTTCCGACAAGATAGATGTTATTGTCATAACGAAAGAGATCTGAAAATGTACCTGAAAGTACTTTTTCAAAAGATTTGTATAGACCATCATTGGTTAAAATATAAGTTTGTGGGAACAAAATTGTTATAGTCAAAAGAAAAAAAAGTATTATTTTTTTCATTGTATTACTCCTTAATCTTTTCAATTTCAAGTAATCTGAATTTTAAATATTTTGTTTCCAAAATGTTTAATACATATGGGTGATCGTAAGGTTGAGTACCCCTATGCATAACTCTTGTTATTCTGCTTGTATCTATACCTGCTGAAAATATTATATTATCAAATTCTTCCTCTGAGATTATTTGTGTGCATGAAGAAGTAGCCAAAATACCGTGATTTTTTAGGATGCGCATTGCCCTGAGATTTATTTCTTTATATCCTTTAAGTGCACTTTTTTTATTACTCCCTTTTTTGGCAAATGAAGGCGGATCAATTGAAACAACGTCAAAGTACTTTGATGTTTTGTCAAACTGTTTTAAAATATCAAAAGCATTTCCTACTATAGTTTCATAGTTTTTAAATCCATTTTCTTTTGCAATTAAATTTACAATGTCAATTGCACGTTGTGAATAATCAAGAAAAGTTACATATTTTGCACCGTACAATAACATATGCATACCAAAGTTTCCAGTATAGCAAAATGCATCGAGACATACTTTATCTTTGGAATATCTTTCTAGTGATTTTACATTTAGTCTTTGGTCAAGAAAAGCACCAGTTTTTTGTCCTTTAGTATCTGCGAAAAACTTTAAATCATTTAGTTCAAATGGTATTAATTCAGGACCAGATTTATATATCCAACCGGAATATTTTTTTAATCCCTCTTTTTCCCTAGAATTGCTATCAGATTTTTCGAAAATACCTTTTGGATTAAAAAGTTCTATTATTACATCTAATATATGATTTTTTAGTTTTTCAATACCCAAAGTATTAATTTCAAGTACTATATAATCTTGAAATTTGTCTACTATTAAACCAGATAAATTATCCGCTTCTGAGAAAATAACCCGAAAACTTTTTTCTTTTGTATGCCTTCTCTCCAAAGCCTCTAAAAATCTTTTTTTGATAAAGTTTTTTCCTATTGTTTCCGCCTTTCTTGTTAAAATTCTAACTCTAATTTTAGAGTTAAAATTAATGTACCCTTTTCCTAGAAACGATTTTTCATGGTTAAATACATCGACAATATCTCCATTTTCCGGGATTCCTTCTATTTTTTCAATTTCATTTTCATAAATCCAGGGATGTCCATTTTTTATTCTATTTTTTATATCCTTTTTCAAGAATACCTTCATTTGTTACCTCCATATAGTCCGGATTTTTCAATTACCCATTTGTATGATTCTTTGATTTTGCTGAGGTTATAGTTTCCAGGGGTAACCTTTACGTGTGAAGAATTAAGTACTCTATTTGACCACCTTTCAATTTCTTCGTCTTCTATTGAAAATTCAATGGAAACGTTGAGAGATTTGAGAAATTCAAGTGGGTCGCCTAGAATTTCTTTAATTTCTTCTTCTTTACCAGAGTTTTTAACTTCAAATGGTAGAAAGACGGCTGTTGCAAGACCGTGTTTTATCCCTTTTTCAGAGGTTAATGAGTATCCCAATGAGTGTGCAATAGTGGTACCTGTCAAACTTATTGCAATACCTGCATAAAATGATGCAAGCATTATTTTCTTTCTCAACTCGTAGTTTTGCAAATCTTCAACTAACTTATTTAGGTTTTGTTTTATTAGCTTTATTGCTTCTAGCGCGTATAATTTTGAAAATTCACTGGCTCTTAGTGATAGAAAAGATTCAACTGCGTGCGATAAGGCGTCTAATGCCGTTGATATTGTGAGTTCTTTTGATAATGTAAGTGTGTATTTTGGTTCTAGTATAGAAACATTTGGGAATATAACATCGTGTTTAAAGCCTTTTTTTACGTTGTTAATAGTTAGAACGGAGTATTGTGTTACTTCACTTCCTGTACCGGAAGTTGTTGGAATACAAAGAATTTTAGATGCGCTATTGTATTTAAGGTTATCGTATAAATCTTCAACTTTTATGTCATTTTTACACAAAACGGCAATAGCCTTGGCGGCATCCATTGGACTGCCGCCACCAAGGCCAACAATTACATCCCAATTTTTTCCAAATCTATCTATGATCTTATAAAGCATCTCTTTAGGAGGGTTTTCCAAAGTTTCATCAAATATTTCAAATTTTTTATTTAATTTTTTTAAAACATCTACTAATTCATCTAAACTTTTGTTTTTTTTCGAACTTTTTCCCGTAATTATTAAAAAGTTATTTCCCAATTTTTCGATTTCACTTATAGAGTCTTTATAACCATCTTCAAAAAATACTTTTGTAGGAAGGTGAAATTTCATTTTATTCCCCCTCAAAATTGAATTTTACTATAGGTTTTCTTGAAGCAGTAGCCTCATCTAGTCTTCTAATTGGTGTTGTGTAAGGTGCATTTTTTACTAATTCTGGATTTTGCTTTGCTTCTTCAACGATTTTTTCAAGTATTTTTGCAAATTCATCTAATGTATCTTTACTTTCAGTTTCCGTTGGCTCAATCATAAAGTCTTCGTGTACAATTAATGGGAAATACATCGTTGGTGCGTGAATTCCATAATCTAGAAGTCTTTTGGCTATATCTAACGCTTTGACTCCTGTTTCTTTTGTTAATTTTTCACAGGTGGATACAAACTCATGCATACAAAGACCTGGATATGCAATGTCCATGATTTTTGATACCTTTTTTCTTAGATAATTTGCGTTCAACACTGCCATTTGCCCGACCTTTTTTAAACCTTCTTTTCCCATAGTTTTTATATATGTATATGTCCTTACCAAAACGGAAAAATTCCCGAAAAAGCTTCTTATAAATCCTATACTTTCTGGTTTGGAGTAATTTAGCTTATATGTGTTATTTTCTTTTATTATTTCAGGTACTGGTAAAAATTTTGAAAGGTGTTTCTTTACTCCAACAGGGCCGCTGCCTGGTCCACCCATACCATGTGGTGTACTAAATGTTTTATGGAGATTTAAGTGGACAATATCAAAACCCATATCACCTGGTCTTGTTCGTCCCAAGATTGCATTTAAGTTTGCACCATCGTAGTATAGAAGTGCACCTTTCTCGTGTACCATTTTAGCAATTTTTATAATATCTTTTTCAAATAAACCGAGTGTGTTTGGATTGGTCAATAACAAAACTGCAACTTCTTCGTCTAGGTGTTTTTCAAGCTCATTTAGATCTATCCTTCCATCGGAACCTGATTTTATTTCTATAACTTCAAATCCAGCCATTCTTGCCGATGCAGGATTTGTTCCATGGGCGCTGTCTGGTACAATTGCTTTTTTCCTCTTTGTATCACCTCTACTTAAATGATATGCCCTTGCTATTAACATACCAGTCAATTCCCCATGTGCTCCTGCAGATGGGACAAGTGTCATGTCGTCCATTCCGGATATTTCGCAAAGCATTTCTTTTAGTTCGTACATTAATTGAAGAGCACCTTGTGCCGTTTCCATTGGTTGAAATGGATGTATCATTGAAAAATGTTCGTTATTTGCGATTTTCTCATTAATTTTTGGGTTGTATTTCATAGTACATGAACCTAATGGATAAAATCCTACATCAACTGAGTAGTTTTTTGCGGCAAGATTTGTATAGTGTCTAACCACATCTAATTCACTTACTTGTGGAAGTCTAGGCGATGTTTTTCTCAGTAAGTGTTTCGGAAAATCAAATTCATAGTCTTTTATATTATTATTGGGTATTTTAAACGCAATTCTACCTTCTTTTGACATTTCGAAAATAGTCATTTAAGTCCCTCCATTCTAAAAATGTTTGAGTAAATTATCTATGCTTTCTTTTGTGTTTACTTCTGTACAACATGCAAGCGCACAATTTTTAAAATTGGGAAGTACTTTTACCAATGGTAGAGGGCCTAAGAAACCTTCTTCTGCTAATTTTTCCCATTTCTCGTAATAATTTTCACCTGCATCGAATGCAAATTCATTAAAGAAAGGACCGTTAAATATGAGAGAATATCCTTTCTCTTTTAATTTTTCTGAAAAGTAATGTGCTGCGTTATACGACATTTTTGCGATTTTTCTTAATCCTTCAGGTCCCATGGTTGATAAATATATAGCATTTGTAAGTGCTATTAGTGCATGATTTGAACAAATGTTTGATGTGGCTTTTTCACGACGAATGTGTTGTTCCCTTGTTTGGAGTACCATCACATATCCTGTTTTTCCATCTATATCTTTTGTTTGACCTATAATCCTTCCGGGCATTTTTCTAACGTATTTTTCAAGTGTAGTGAAAAATCCAATTCCAGGTCCTCCAAAATTTGGAGTTACGCCAAGTGATTGTCCCTCACCTACTACTATGTCTGCACCAAGCTTTCCAGGAGCTTCTAATATGGTTAAAGATATTGGTTCACTAACAACGATTAACAGTGTTTTTTCCGAAATAGATTCTTTTATTAATTTTAAATCTTCAATAATTCCAAAGAAGTTTGGATATCCAACTACAACCGCAGAAGTTTCATCACTTATCTTAGATTTTAGATCTTCAATATCCAAAGTTCCGTTATCATTCCATTTTACTTCTTCAATTTCTATGTTTTGCGGAGTACAATATGTTTTGCTTGTTTGTAAATACTCTGGATTAATAGAACTGGCAGCTAATATCTTATTTTTTCTATTAACCCTTACAGCCATTAACATAGCTTCGGCAAGGGCAGTTGCTCCGTCATACATAGAAGAATTTGCCACTTGCATACCTGTTAATTCACACATCATTGTTTGATATTCAAACAGTGCTTGTAATGTGCCCTGTGAAACTTCTGCTTGATATGGTGTATATGCTGTTACAAATCTTTGATCATTTGCAAGATGTTCAACTACGGTCGGAATGTAGTGCGCATAAATGCCCGCACCGGTAAAGATATTTTCCATTTTAAATACTTTATTTTTCTTTGCAAGTGATAATATTTCATTTTTTACGGTAAATTCGTCTTTTTCACTTTCTAGATTGTAATCATCGATAGTTTTTGGGACATCTATATACAAATCTTCTATAGATTTTACGCCGATTTCATTTAACATTTCCTTTATTTCTTCGTCAGTGTGTGGTATGTATCTGTGCATACACAATCATCCTTTCTTTTTATTTTTTACACTGCCTCTATAAAATGGCATTTTAACTATTTCTGCTTTTACTAATTTATTTCTAATCTCAATTTCAATTACTTCACCAGATTTATGACCTTTTTCAATTAAGGCCATGCCAATTGCTTGATTTAGCGTTGGAGAGAATGTTCCACTTGTAACGTATCCAATTTCCTTTCCTTCTTTGAAAACTTTGTAACCATGTCTTGCAACACCTTTATCAATAAGTTTAAAACCCTTAAGGCGTCTACTTAGCCCTTCTTCTAATTGTTTTTGCAGCACTTCTTTTCCCATAAAATCTTTGTTGAATTTTACGGCCCATTTTATTCCAGCTTCAAGTGGAGTAATCGTTTCGTCCATATCATTTCCGTATAGTAATAGTGAAGCTTCGAGCCTTAAACAGTCTCTTGCACCAAGACCTGCTGGTGTTACTTTCATATCCAAAAGTTTTTGCCATATTTTTACAATTCCGTCTTTATTTGTTGTGTATATTTCAAATCCGTCTTCTCCTGTATAACCGGTTCTTGATATGATAGCATCTGTACCTAGTATATTTCCAAAAGAGAAAGTGTAGTATCCAATATCATCTAGATTTAAATCTACGATTTCTTGTAAAGTTTCCTGTGCTTTTGGCCCTTGGACAGCGATTAATGCGTAATCATCTGATTTGTTTTCTAGTGTTACGTCAAATTTTTCTGCAATTTTTTTCATCCAGTTAAAATCTTTTTCTATATTTGCTGCGTTTATAACCAACATTGCTTTATTTTCCGAAATTTTATATGCAAGTAGATCATCTACGAATCCGCCTTTTTCATTACACATTGCTGTATAAACTATTTCACCGGGTTTTAAATTTTCAAAGTCGTTTGTGATGAGAAAATTTACAAAATCTGTTGATTGTGGACCTTCTACTATTACCTCTCCCATGTGTGATACGTCAAACATCCCCACATTGTTTCTTACCGCAAGAACTTCATCCTTTATACCAGAGTATTGGATGGGCATTTGAAAATTTGCAAATTCAACCATTTTAGCACCTAATTTTAAATGTTCATTGTGTAATGGTGTGCGTTTCATGTTCTTTTCCCCCTTTATATTGAGATTGATTATTCCTTTTGCTTTTTTCAATTCATTTTCTGGTACAAAGATTGCGAAAAATGCCGATGAGCCGAATAAAGCTTTTGGAAATGGTTCTGCTTCTGCTTTGATTATACAAGGAATACCGTTACTTTTTAACCATCCTTCAACTAGTTTTGCGTTAATTTCACTATCTATCTCAATTATTTTTTTCCACATAATCTCATCTCCGAGTTTATTGTAACACCAAATTTTTAGGGTTAAAAATTCAAATAATACTATTCAATAACAATTATTGAAATTATTTTATGTTATTTGAATCAATGTTCGTTTTCCCAAAATTTTTTGGATACTATTTGCAAATGGGAATTATCCATTTTATATCTACCAACTTTTGCGCATGGTTTTCCGTTTACCTCTACTATATCTGCCGTTATATCTATTTTTTTCTTCAAGAGTTTTGAACCTACACCGTAGACATCAGCGGGAACGTCTAATTTTTCAAATAACTCTATTTTCTTTTCGTCAAATCCACCTGAAACTACAATTTTTAAATTGTTCAGGCCAACTTTGTCAAATTCTTTCCTTGCCCTCCAAACAAGTTCAGGACAAACCCCAAATGAATTTTCATCTTTTGGAACAACAGATTTATCTCTTAAATTTCCAGAGGTGTCAAATCTTACACCCCAAATTTTATTTTTTCCTTCTCCTATAATTGGTGCAGGATCTGTTTTGCCCAAAATAAATTCTTTGCCTGTTACGTATTCATAGAATCTTTTCACCACTTTAAAGGTAGTATTAATGACATCATTGTCCCAATCAACTAGGAAAATTCTGTTTACGTGCTCAGGCATGTATTTGTCAAATGCAATAGATGCAATTTCTGTTTTGCCGTTATATGCAGCAATAAGGGCATGAGGTATTGTTCCCATGGATTCGATTCCCCAATAATCGGCGTTTGCATCGGTAGAAACTCCAAAAGCGCCTGCTTTTAGTGCAGCATATCCATCTGTTGCTTGAACCCAATAATGATCAAACCTTGCACTAAAAAAGAGTATAGGTTTTCCATTTGCTGCTTTAACAACTTTTTTTACGGCGGTTGCGGTACTTGAAGCCCTTGCAATTACACCTAATAATATAGTTTCAAGATAGCCAAAGTAGGTAGGATCACCTTCTATGGTTAAGATGGGCATTCCTTCTTTTACATTATCTCCGTCATATACAGCTTTTACTTCTATTTCATTCCATTTGTCTATCCACAGTTCATTTAACTTGAGCCTTAAATTCCATTTCTTTTCTGTAAGTTTTATTATTTCTTTTACATTTCCTTCAATTGTCAGATTTTGCATTTGTTTGTCCAATTGGAGCATTTTCGAGAATATTCCCCTTGCTTTTTCTTCATTTTTGTAATAGCCTGTACAGAATTTAAGTATTGCAAGTGCTTCGTCAATTCCACAAATAGTTGCATTTTGTCTTGGAAAGAATTGGTAATATACAGTTGGATGATGGTTATCTTTTTTTAAAATTTCGACATACCTTGTAAAATACTTATCGGAATAGTATCCCATACGAATTTTATCTATTGGAATTTTAAATACCTTTGGATGTAATCTTTTCATATTTTTCCTCCTTTTATGATAGTTTTTCTTTTTTTGTATATGATTGGGATTACTATTGAATTTATTAGAAACATAATA
The DNA here is from genome assembly GCF_018588215.1 of Thermosipho sp. 1244. Lineage (NCBI taxonomy): Bacteria > Thermotogati > Thermotogota > Thermotogae > Thermotogales > Fervidobacteriaceae > Thermosipho > Thermosipho sp. 1244. The sequence continues at coordinate 138,965 of NZ_LNGA01000030.1, read as the reverse complement.
ACACACCAATCGCCGAATTTTTGATAAATAGTTATTGTATTACTTTTTTCTATGTTGAAGATTCCTACTTTTTCAGTCATGACAGGAAATACCTTAGTTATTCTTCCATATTTATCTATACTTCCCGTTATACCAGTGTTTGACGCCTGAATAACATATCTTCTATTTTCTATAGCCCTAAATACAGATTTTGAGAAATGCTGGATATGTGCAGTGGTAAATTTATACCACCCGTCGTTTGTGATAACAATTAGAAATTGTGCACCATTTTTTGATAATTTTCTTGAGATTTCTGGGAAATAACTTTCAAAACAGATTTGAATTCCAAATTCTGGATAATTTTCTATTTTAAAAGTTGTATATTTATCTCCCTTTGAAAAGTAAGATATACCTCTTAAAAATTGGAATTTTTTGAATATTTTTTCATATGGTAAAAATTCCACAAATGGGAAAAGCTTAATTTTATCGTATTTTCCAACAATTTTTCCTTTGTAATAAACCACGGCACTATTTTTGGGAGTATTTTCCATCGTTGGAAATCCCAAGATTATAGGTTTTTCCATACTAATATTTTTTAATTTGTCTTCAATATAGGTGTTTCTAATGTCTTTTTCCGGAAATACTGCTTCTGGAAAGATGTGTAAATAATTTGGAGTTTTAAATTTTGTTATTTCTTTTAAAATTTCTCTTTCATTTTTTAAATATTTTACCTTTTGTTCCACGTTGGTTTGTAATGCAACTAATGGGATGTTAGCTTTATTTTCAGGAAGAGATGTGAAAATCAACCAGTTGATAAAGTATATAATGGATAAAGTTAGAATTATCTTAGAAGGTGAAATTTTTTTGTAGTAGAGAAGAAAATTAACGAATACAATTAGAAAGGTAAGACCTATTGTTCCTACAACAGAGGTAATTTGAATTATACCAGTATCTTTAAATAGTGCATCGGAAAGTCTTATTCCTGTAAATCCCAAATCACCAATTCCCCTTAAAAATTCCATTATAGAGTATACTGAAGAAATAAATATAGCTTTTGGAACAATTCCTTTGATTCTATCGATAAAATATCCATAGAAGATTCCAAATATTAGAAATGGAAAAGCTTCAATTGTACAGAGTAATATAAATACTAAAAAGCCCGTAAATGAGGAAAATCTACCAAAAAACTCTGGGAGATTTTTGGTAAGTACGGGGATTACCCAGTATAATGATATGAAGTAAAGAATAAAATGGAAAATAAAAGAATACAAAAAAGCCATCTTTCTGTTTTCAAGTCCTTTGAAAAAAAGTATAAGTGAAAACCAAATCAGCCCTCCCCACAAAAATCCAGGCATTGCAAGAGAGGTTAAAATAGAAGATATGAATATGTAAATCACATTTCATCCTCCTTTAGGTGAATAGTTCTATAGCTTTTTTTAGATAAAATGCGACTTTTTCTTGTTTTTCAAAGGTTAATTCACTGTAAAAGGGAATAGCAAGTGTTCTTTTTGATACACTTTCCGTTATTGGGAGCATTCCTTCTTTCCAACCTAAATCTTTGTAAAGTGGTTGAAGATGTACAGGTGCAAAATAATTTCTCGTTTCGATACCATTTTCTTTCATAAATGTAATAACTTTGTTTAAATCTACCTCTTTTGGAAGCTTTACAACATATACGAACCACGCCATTTTTGTGGTGTATTCCTTCGTTGTTGGAGTTTCAACAAAATTGAGAAGTTTTTCGTAATTTTGTGCAACTTTGTTGCGCATTTCTATAATCTTATCTAATTTTTTCATTTGTGAATATCCCAATGCGGAGGACATTTCGTCTAATCTGTAATTGTACCCTAATAACTCGTGTGAAAGCCATTTTTTGGAAGTCCTTCCTTGGTTTCTCATGGCTTTCGCGAGTCTTGCTATTTTTTTATCATTTGTTACAATAATTCCACCTTCGCCAGTTGTAATTTGCTTATTTGGGTAAAAAGCAAAAGTACCTGCTATTCCAAAGGTACCACATTTTTTTCCTTTGTACTCACTTCCCAAAGCTTCACAAGAATCTTCTATTATTGTTACATCGTATTTTTCACATATTTTGATGATTTTATCCCAGTCAAGTGGATGTCCGAAAATGTCGACTCCCATGAAAAACAACTTACCATTATTTGTTTTTTTTAATTTTACAATTTCATCTTCTAGAACATTTGGTGAGACATTTAATGTATCGCCTTCTATATCGACAAAATGGACATTTCCTTTTTCGTATAATGCTACATTTGCAGAGGAAATAAAAGTAAAGGAAGGAACTAAAAGTGTATCCTTTTCTTTAAAATTTAGAGATTTTAGAATTAAATGCAAGGCGGCCGTCCCACTACTTACTGCAATGGCAAATTTGCTTTTAACGTAGCTTTTAATGATGTTTTCAAACTTTTCCATATATGGTCCCAATGCGAGTCTTTTGCTTTTTAAAACGTTTAAAACTTCTCCTATATCGTCTTTTTCAATGTACGCATTTGAGAGTGGTATTTTCATTTTATCCCTCCGTATTTTCTTTGTAATTAGTATAACATAGTTTTTTTTGTTTTGGATAGAAGCTTTACAGAAGAATTTGATTTTTATAAATAAAAAATCATCTTGATGTTAAAGCCTTTTTTAGTTTTGAAACTATTAAGTCTATTTCCTCATATTTAATGTTTAAAGGTGGGAGTAATCTAATTGTATCGTTTTTTACTACGTTTAACAATAGATTTTCTTTTAATGCTAGTTTTAATATATCTCCTTTTATATCTACTGTAACCCCTAACATTAATCCTAAACCTTTTACTTTATTTATATTTTTAATATTTAGAAGATGTTTTTTTAAATACAATCCTTTTTCTTTTATGCTAAGTAATAAATTTTGGTTTATTTTTTTTAAAACAACCTTACTTGCAGCAAGTGCAAGTGGATTTGGTGCAAAGGTTGAACCATGATCTCCTGGTGAGAAGATGTCTGAAAATTTACCTGTAAAAATGGTTGCACCTAATGGGAGTCCCCCTCCAAGAGATTTGGCAACTGTAATTATATCTGGTTCTAAGTTAAAGTGTTTGTACGAAAAAAATTCACCAGTTTTGCCAAGCCCACTCTGTACTTCATCTGTGACCAAGATAAAGTCAAATTTTTCTTTGTATTCCATAATTGTGTCTGCAAATTCTTTTGTTAATGTATCAAGCCCCCCACTTCCCCTAATACTTTCCACAAAAACGGCAGATACTTCTTGGTTTTTAAAAACATCTTTAAATGATTTTATATCGTTGAATGGTAGAAAGATAACGTTGTTAAGTAATGGTAAAAATTTACTTCTTATATTTGGAAAACCGGTTATTGATAGAGAGCCTATTGTTCTACCGTGAAAATTTCCAAAAAATGAGATTATAGCTCCCTTTTTTGTTTTTTTAATAGCTTTTAGTGCTGCTTCATTTGCTTCTGTTCCTGAGTTTGAAAAATATACTTTTCCGTTTTTACCGGTTTCTTTTACCAATCTTTCTGAAACTTCTATTGCATCTTCATCTAGGAAAAAATTTGATATATGACTATATTTTTGTAATTTTTCTATTATTGCATTAGAAATTTCTTCATTACAGTGTCCAAAAGATGTTACACCTATACCGGAAAAAGTATCAAGATATTTGTTTCCTTTATCATCAAAAATCCATATCCCATCTGCCTTTTTAATTTTTATAGGAAATCTATTGTATGTATTTGAAATAAACATAATTTCACTCCTTTAGTGAAAATTCATCTGCTAATGCATTTAACAGAATTTGCGAAAATTCCTTTAGAACTAGAACGGATATTTTAATTTCCGAAGTAGTTACCAATTCAGGTTTTGCATTTATCTTTGAAATTGTTTTAAAAAATCTTGCTGCAACACCTGGACTGGATTTCATGCCTACGCCTACTACTGAAACTTTGTCAAAGGGTCCTTGATAGGTTATATTTAGAGAACTATCAATTTCTTTTATGGCATCTATTATAATTTTTTTTAAATCATCTAATATGGAGAATGAGAGATGGTAATATTTTTCATCTGAATACATGGATATCATATCTATGTTAATATTTTTTTCACTTAAGACTTTAAAAACTCTTTCTATGAGAGTCTCATTTTTTGGCAAATTACTTAGTGTAATTTTTATTTGATTTTTCTCAATTGTTGCACCTGTTACTACGGGTTGTTCAAGCCATTCTGGAATTTTGTTAACCACCCATGTTCCCTCCTTGTTTGAAAATGAAGAGGCACAGTATAATTTAACATTGTATTTTTTTGCAAGTTCTACTGCCCTTGAATGGAGAACTTTTGCCCCTAGAGAAGATAATTCTAGAATATCGTCGTAGGTTATGTAAGAAATCTTTTTTGCATTTGGTATGATTCTTGGATCACATGTATAAATTCCATCAACGTCGCTGTATATTTCACAAGGGACATTTAATTTCCCCGCAACTGCAACTGCGGTTGTGTCTGAACCACCTCTGCCGAGAGTTGTCAAATCACCATTTTCTGTGATACCTTGAAAACCTGCTATTATAATAGCGGCATTTTTTTTAAGTTCTTTTAGTATTTTACTAGAGTTTATATCTTTAATTCTTGCTTTAGTGTGCTCATGTGTTGTTAAGATATTAAGTTGAAAAGCGTTGAAAGATTTTGCTTTTACTCCAAGTTCATTCAAAGCAATTGAAAGTAGAGCAATTGAAACTTGTTCTCCTGTAGTCAAAAGCATGTCCATCTCTCTAGGATGCGGTTTATTGCTTATAGATTTTGCTAGGTTGATTAAATTATCAGTTGTCTTCCCCATTGCAGAAACTATTACTATAACTTTATCACCTTTTTCAATTCGTGTTTTAATTTTTTTTGCAACGTTTAGTATTTTATCTTTATCTGCAACAGATGATCCTCCATACTTTTGAACAACAACCATCTAATCACCTCATATTTCTTAAACCTTCAATAATTTGTGTTTTTGCCTTTGTTTTTTCATCAACTTTTTTAATTATTTTTCCTGGAATTCCAGCGACAACTGAGTTTGGAGGAACATCATCTATTACCACAGCACCAGCTGCAACAACGCTATTTTCACCTATTTCTACACCTTCTAAAACTACTGCATTTGCACCTATCATAACGTTATCTTTTATAACTACAGGTTTTGCACTTGGCGGTTCTATTACACCGGCAATTACGGAGCCGGCACCTATGTGACAATTTTTTCCAATTATTGCCCTACCTCCTATAACGGCATTCATATCTATCATTGTTTTCTCTCCGATTTGGGCACCTATATTGACTACAGCTCCCATCATAATTACTGCACCATCACCTATTTCTACCATATCTCTTATTATTGCTCCTGGTTCAATTCTTGCATTGTATTTCGTTAAATTTGCAAGAGGAATGGCTGAGTTTCTTGAGAAGATTTCTGTTTTGTATTTTTTTATTGCAGGATTTTTTACAATTTTTTCTATTTCCTCGTAGTCTCCAAATATTATCCCAAATGATTCGGTGCCTACAAATTCAACACTTTTAAAATTTATGTCTTTTAAGTTACCAGATATATATGCTTTTGTAATGGTCCTTTTCTTTGAATTAGAGATAAGATCTATTATTTCCTGTGTGTTCACTTTAATCCCTCCTTTATTACATCTTTAAAGGTATAATAACCTTTCTTTTTACTTAACAACCATTCAGAAGCTTTGAGTGCACCAAGGGCAAATACTTCTCTGGAAATTGCCCTATGTGATATTGAAATTAATTCTCCTTGATTTGCAAATAAAATTGTATGATCTCCAGGTATTCCCCCTATTCTTGCGGAAGTTATATTTATTTTTCTGTTGATAGCTTTTTCAAGCATAAAGGCTGTACCAGAAGGTTTGTCTGTTTTCTCAGAATGGTGTATTTCAAAGATTTCACAATCCCAATCACTAAAAAGTGTTTTGAATTTTTCAAGAATTTCTACAATTATATTTATTCCAAATGAAAAGTTATATGATTGTAAGATTGCAACTTTTTTTGAAAGATCTTTTAAAGATGATATATCTTCATTTAAAAGACCAGTTGTTCCAATGACGAGGTTAGCGCTATTTTTAATACAGAGTTCTATAGTATGTGGCAACGCATCTTTTGAAGAAAAATCAATTATTATCTCAGGAATGTCTGTTTGTTTTATACTATTTTTGTCCACGTATAATACTGGGGTATGTCCTTTCTCGTTGAATAATTTGGTTATTAGTTTTCCAATTTTTCCTTTGTAACCTATAACGCCATATTTCATATTAAATTACACTCCCTTAATGTTTTTTCTAAAATTTTTCTGCTTTCTTCCTTTGCAGGATAAAGTGGAAGTCTTAGTTCATTCTTAATTAATCCCATTAGACTTAAGGTAAGTTTTACCGGTATAGGATTTGTTTCTACAAATAGGGCTTTAAAAAGGGGATAGTATCTGTAGAACAATTCTCTTGCTTTTTTTATTTCTCCTGTTTTAATTAATTTAAACATTTCCACCATTTGATTTGGAATAATATTTGATGCAACAGATATGACACCATCACCACCACTTACTAGAAATTGGAATGATGTGTCATCATTACCGGAAAACACCTTAAAGTTTTCGTTTTTAAGAAGCATCACTTTGTTAATTTGATCAAAAGATGAATTTGCTTCTTTCAGTGCGACAATATTCTTACAATCATTTGCAAGATTGTATATTGTTTCAGGTAAAATGTTTACACCTGTTCTACTGGGCACGTTGTATATTATTATTTCTAAATCTGTATGTTCTGAGATATATTTGTAGTAGTGATATAATCCTTCTTGAGTGGGTTTATTGTAGTAAGGTGTGACAATAAGTAATGCATCTGCACCATTTTTTTCGGCATTTTTAATCAATTCCAAGGTGTGAGTTAAACTGTTTGTCCCAGCTCCAACTACTAATTGTTTATTTGGATAAAAGTTTTTAACAAAGGAGATTAACTTATTTCTCTCTTCTATTGATATGTTTGGAGCTTCACCCGTTGTTCCCAGTAATACAATGGCATCAATATTGTTTTGAGTTTTAAGAAGTTTTTCAAGTGCTTTAAAGTCTATTTCACCATTTTCAAATGGTGTAATAATAGCAGTTCCGATTCCACTAAACATTTTCTACACCTCCCTCAAGGTAAAAACCATCATTTAAAATATGTACGTATAATATGCCTCCTTTTGTTATTACTTTAACTTTATTTTCATTTAATATAATCGCTGATGCCGTTGAGCCACTTCCACACGATAATGTTTCTCCTTCAACCCCTCTTTCAAATGTCCTAACTTTTATTGTATTTTTTGAAAGTTTTTGTACAAAATTAATGTTTGCGTTTAATTTTTTTCTTAGTTTTTTTCCAATATTGTTGATCATTATTTTGTCTACATTATCTACAAACGTAACAAAATGTGGTACTCCTACTTTTAGAAGATATCCGCTAAAGTCTTCAATTTTTATTTTTTGTGCAATAGAAGGCTTTGGCATTTTAATTAGTATTTTTCCGTTGTATATTTTCCCAAAAACTAATCCGGCATCGGTTAGAAATTTTGATACATTTTCTTTTTTTTCGTTTTGTAGATAATAAAAAAAAACCCTTGCTCCGTTCCCACAAAATGGTGCTCTACTTCCATCTTTGTTAAAATAATCCATATAATATATCCCATCTCTTTTCTCTACAAATAAAGCACCATCTCTATCTTTACAGTTTTCCAAAACCCATTTTTTCTTTTCATTATCTGAAATACTGGTTTTTGAAATATCAAATAGTACAAAAGAATTACCATTTGCAGTGTATTTTTTCATTTTCTCATCACCTCTAATATTCGAATCGCATTTGTGGCTGCGCCCACTCTTACATTGTCTGCAACGTTCCATATTGAAAACGTATAGTCGTCAAATTGCCTAAGTCGTGAAACGTATACTATATCTTTTCCTTCTACATCTAAAGGAGTTGTTGGATCTTCGGTATATATTACATTTTCCGATTTTGAGAGAAGTTCCTTTATTTGTGATATTTTAAACTTTTTTTCGGTTCTGATGATTATAGATTCAGAATGTCCGTATTTTACAGGAACCCGAACGGTTGTAGGATATATTTTTATAGAGTTGTCGTTTAATATTTTTTTGGTTTCATTTATCATTTTGTATTCTTCTTCAGAAAAATTGTCGTTTAATATGTTTCCGATAACGGGGATGACATTGTGAGCAATTTGTTTTGGAAATACATTTTTTTCGTTATTACCGCTAATTTGGTTTAAATATTCTTTTAATGCTTTATGTCCGGCACCTGATACAGCCTGATAAGTTGAAACATATATTTCCTTTATTTTTAAAAATTCATGAATTTTGTGTATTGAAAGAACCATTTGTATAGTTGAACAGTTTGGATTTGCAATAATACCTTTGTAGTTTTTTACCAGATGTCCATTTATTTCTGGGACGACAAGTGGAATGTTTGGAACCATTCTGAATGCTGAAGAATTATCAATTACTATATTTCCATGATTGGCTGCAATTTGTGCAAAATGTGTGGAGATATTTTTTCCTGCTGAAAAAAGAAGAAAGTCATATTTTTCTTTCATTGATTTTTCTGTTAATTCTTCTACTTTTATTTTTTTGCCGTTAAATTCAAGAAACTTCCCCTTGGATTTATTAGAAGCAAATAATTTTAGTTTTTTTACGGGTATTTTGAAGTCTTCCAATACTTTTATCATGGTTCTGCCTACTTCGCCGGTTGCACCCACAATACCTATTACCACATTAAACACCTCCATAAAAAAATTCGCCTCGTGAAGAGGCGTCGTTGAGAAAAATATATTTATTTCCCAACAATCGGCTCTCCACGGATATTTCCGTGACAGTGGCACAGGTATTCCCTGTACCCCCAGGCATGTAGAGTGGGAGAAACTCTACACCCTTCGGCGTCCTCGCCTTTCAGATTCTCCCAATATCCTCCCATTGACGGAGAATCCTACTCTTCTTGGACGCACCTCCGATCGTATTTAGCTAAATTATACCAAAAAAAACAAATATAAAAATCACTAAAATGTTAATAATGTTAATATTTTGTTAAATACGACCATGCCCAATAAGGCGAAAGGATATGTTGCACCGTATCCTGCAACTGCTAGGTTACTTTTTGTAGATTCTAGAGCTGCTCCAAGTCCTGGAGTACTTGTCATACCACCAGTTATAGCACCGGCTAAAATTTCCCAATCCAATTTAAATACGTATCTTCCCAGGAAAAAGCCGATGAATATAGAAAATAATGCTATTATTAATGATATAACCATTAAGATCAAACTATATCCATTAAAATTTTCAATTACTTTGTATCCTGATTTAAGGCCTATTGATGATAGAAAAATTACAAGTCCAAGATTCTGAATATTTTTCAAAAGATTGGTGTTGAAAGAAAAATTTATTTTTCCAATATTTCCTATAGAACCAAGTGTAAGTGAAGATATTAATAGGCCACCTGTAATTCCCAACTTTATAGTTGAAAAGCCAAGATTTAATGGGATATTACCTATAATAATTCCTATTGTAATAACTAAAGAATATGATAACAAGTTGAACGTTTTTTCTTTTGTTTCTTTTTTGTTTTCCGGTAATTTTTTTTGTGGGGATATTTTTATTTTGAAGATTGATGGTATTAAGTATATTGAGAAAATAACGGCAAGTACGCCTGGTACATAACCAACTGTATATCCAAATACCACTTCGCTTGTGTGATTTACACTTTCAAGAGCTGTGGCAAGACCAGGTGAGCTTGTGAGACTTCCTGAAAATACACCTATTAAGTTATATGGATTAAGTTTTAGAATTAAAATAAATGTAACAGTGAGTAAGAAACCTGAAAAAGTTATTGTAAGTGAGAGTATGAGAAACTTCATGCCGTATTTTTTTAATATTTCTTTTATTTCTTTTGATGCTATTAAGCCAATAGATGTCACAAAAAGTATAAGAGAAAATTGAAAAAAAATGTTAAAAGTATTTTGAAAAGATTTTTCTGAAGAAACAAAATGTGGAAATAACCAGCCGAAAAATAAACCACTAAAAAGTGTTCCAGAAGTTCCTAATTTGAAATTTTTGATCTTTAAGTTTCCCAACAACATTCCGAAAAAAATGCTTAAAAACAACAAAAGATAAGGATTTAGCATTTGATCACCCCAATAAGTTTTCTATGTATTTTGCTACTGGAATGTTTAAATTTTTTAATTTTTTTTCTTTAAATTCTATTGTACCTTCTAAACCTTCGACAATTGCACCAGCATGCCCCATTCTTTTTCCCTTTGGAGCTGTTCTTCCAGCAAAGAAAAATTGTATATTAGAATTGTACCCTTTATTTAGGAATCTTTCCACGTCTAAAATTTCTTCATTACCACCTATTTCACTTATTATTATTATTTTTCTTGGATTAAGTTTTGAAACATACAAAAGTGCTTCGTAAACACTTGTGCCGATTATGGGATCTCCACCTAATCCTATGCCAATTTTAATTCCTGTTGATTTTTTTGAGATAAAGTTTGCTATCTCATACATTAGAGTACCACTTTTGGAAATTATTGCAACATCCCCTGGTTTAAATGCGTTTTCAGGCATTATTCCAATCTTGGAAACACCTGGTAAAATAATTCCAGGACAATTTGGACCTACAAAGGTAACATTCTTTGATTTTGCGTATTTGTATATTTCTAGCATATCCATTTGTGGAATGTGTTCTGTAATGGTTATGATCTTTTTAATTCCCGCATCTATTGCTTCAAATATTGCATCTTTGGCAAATTTTGCCGGTACAAATACAATACTCGTATCACAACTGAATTTTTCAACAGCATCGTACATGTTATGAAGGACGGGAACATGTTCAATTTCTTTTATCTTTGTATTTTTTGAGACACCACATACTATGTTTGTGCCGTATTTTAACATTTTTTTTGTGTGGAAACTACCATACTTTCCAGTTATACCTTGTACACATACTCTTTCTGTACCATTTATCATATGAAGTCCCCCTTTACAGCGCTTTTGATCATTTCATACATATCGTCAAAAAAGTGAATATTGTGTTCTTTTAAAATTTTTTTTGCTTCATTTTCATTAGTTCCAGTAATTCTAACAAAAAGTTTTATATCATCATTTTTTTCTTTGAAATTTACAATCGCTTTTGCTATTTCATCGCATTTTGTTATTCCACCAAATATATTTAGGACAATATTTTTTAACGAAAGAGATTTTAAAAGTTCAAGCGCTTTAATTGTAGTTTTTGTATCTGCACCTCCGCCAAGATCAAGAAAATTTGCAGGTTTACCTCCATACAAACTTATTGCATCCATTGTTGCCATTACTATACCTGCTCCACAGCCAATTACTCCAATATCACCATCGAGTTTTACAAAATGAAAAGGATATTCTTCATGTACAAATTTTTTTGCCCATTGTTGCCTAAAAATCGCATTATCATCTAGGTGTAATACGGCATCAAGTGCCATTATATTTCCTTCTTTTGTTTTTACTAATGGATTTATTTCCAAAAGAGTTAAATCTTTTTCTTTCATTATTTTGTATAATTTTTGGACTATTTGTTGGATTTTTTTTGGAAGTTTTTGGATATCTGATAAACTATATTGTTCAATTTTATCTTTATTATCTTCTATATCAATTCCGCCAAAGTGTGAGAATAATATTTTTATTTCTTTTTCATATCTATCAATGTATAAAGATAAGTAGTATTCTTTTTCGATATTTACCATTTTTTCAACTAGAACTCCATAAGGTGTTTCTCCCTTTATTTTTTTGTGCAGTAGTTTTTTTGAGAATTTTAAAAATTCATCTTTGTTTTGTGCAAATAAAATTCCTCCAGCTTTCATTCTGCCTCCAACAAGCACCTGACTTTTCAGGACAGCAGGTAAAAATTTTACTTCAATTTCCCTATCATTGGAAATAAGATAACTTTCAGGAACAGAGATCCCCCCCTCTTTTAATATCATTTTTCCTACAAATTCATGAATTTTCACTTTCACACCTCCCGTTTCGCAAAAAAATTTTTTCTCAATCTACCCGCGAGATTGAGAAATACGTTGGAATAAAGGCAGGTCTCCCGGCTCCTGGATCTTCCTACTTACCACGCCTTCCCGGGTTTCCCCAGTGGCTGGTTGTGGCTTTCGTCCCCAGTTACGGTGGCGGGGCCGCACTGGTTTTTCACCAGTTTCCCTATTAAGCCATAGGCACCTTTATTCCACGTTGTATTTAATTTTCAATGTTATTATATCATCAAGTTTTAAAAATTGAAAATAAAAAAATCAGATTAGACGTATATTATTTTGAATTTAAATTGGAAAAAATACAAAAAATATCATTATTTGGTAATATGTTTAAAAATAGCTATACAAAGACTTATATAAAAATGAAGATAGAGAAGAGGAAAAAACTTTTGATTTATTGAAATTTAGATTTTTTATATTTCAAACATTTGGATAAAAAGAACTTTCTGCTTACTTTATTTTTCCAAGAAAGTAATTTTTAATATTTAGAAAAGACTTTATTGTTTTTTAAAATAATGAGTGAAAAAGATAAAAGAAAAATTATGAAGTTTTAGAAAAAATGTAGTCTAAATGGAATGTCTTAAAATTAGAGGTTACGAAAATTATATATATTGATTCAAGACTTGTTATATTTAAAGAAAAAATTATGAGTTAAGATAAACAAGAATCCAAAACGTAGAGTAAGAAAATTACAAGAGATAATAAGTATTTAAAATGAGGCGCTTTACTAACGCCTCACTTTATCTTTATTATTAATTTTTAAAGTTAGTGTTTTAGGATAAGGTTTTTTAATTTTTTGTATTCCTCCTCGCTAATTTCACCTTTGGCAAGTCTTTCGTTCAAAATTTTTAGACTGTTATCGTATGTTTCAAAATTTTTTTCATAGCGAAAATCTGGATGTTTTTCAGAGTTTTTGATTAATTTGTAAATTAAGAATGCAAAAAAGATTAAAACAATTAAGCCTATAACTGGGGCTATCCAATAACTAAACCATCCACTGTGCCAAATAAAGGGTCTATGATACCAGTACATCAAAAATCACCTCCTATTTGTTTCTACTTTATTTATACAGATTAAAACTTAAAAAAAACTTAGAATTTCAAGTTTTTTTAAGATTTGTGAGTTTAACTTTCTTTATAAAATTAAAAAAAGGGTAAATATTTTTTTGTAAAACTCTTTACTGATATGAAAAATCGGGAGGTGAGGATCATGAAAAAGTTCTTCAGTATTTTAATTTTGTTTTTTATGGTTGTGGTTTTTGGCAATTTTGGAGTGAAGAATGTTATATACTTCATAGGTGATGGAATGGGAATTAATCATCTGGTTTTGGCAAGTCTTCTTGAAGGAAAAACATTAAATATTATGAAATCACCTTTTGTTGGTTATGTTACAACATACTCTGCAAACTCACTTGTTACAGATTCTGCAGCTGCAGGTACTGCCCTAGCCACTGGTTTTAAAACAAATAATGGTATGATTGGTATGCTCCCAGATGGAACAATAGTCCCAACTATTTTTGAAATAGTTTCAAAATATGGTATGAAGACGGGAATAGTTGTAACTTGTAGAGTTACACATGCGACTCCTGGTGCTTTTTATGGACATGTAAAAACTAGAAAAGATGAAAAAACACTTGCAAATCAGCTGTTAAATAGTAAGTTAGATGTGGTGATGGGGGGAGGATGGAAATATTTTGATGAGAAGATAGTAAGTGAAAAGGGGTTTGACTATATTAAAAGTAAATCTGAACTTGCGAATTACACAGGAGATAAATTATTAGCACTTTTTTCTGATAGTCATTTAAATGCAGCAAGTGAGCGTACAGATGAACAACCTATGCTTTATGAAATGGTCGAAAAGGCACTTTGCCTACTTTCCAAAGATGAAAAGCCATTTTTCTTAATGGTAGAGGGTTCACAAATTGATTGGGAAGCCCACGGAAATGATGTATATGGTGTGTGGAAAGAAGTAATGGAATTTGATAAAGCAGTGGAAGTGGCATTAAAATTTCTTGAAACACATCCAAATACGTTAATTGTTATTACAAGTGATCATGAAACAGGAGGGTTAGGTCTTTCAACAGGGGAATATTCATTATATATAGATATAATAAAAGGGTATAAAAAGACAGCAGACTGGATAATGAAAAACTACGATGTTAACAATGAAGAAGAATTTAGGAAAACCATAAAGCGTTATTTCAACGTTGAACTTTCAGATAAGGAAATTCAATTATTAAAACAAACAAAAAATTCAAGTAATCCATATAAAGCAGCAAGTTTGCTTGGAAGAATATTAAGCGAAAAAGCCCTTGTTGGTTGGACTACTTATAAACATACGGCAGCTCCAGTTCCAATATTTGCGTTTGGTCCAGGTGCGGAAAATTTCAATGGATTTATGGACAACACGGATATACCAAGGATAATATCAAGATTACTTGGATATTCTCTTTCACGTGAGTTTTAAATGAAGAAAATAAAAGAATAACCCGCAACTTTTGCGGGTTATTCTTCAAATGCCAGGTCTTTTTTTAATCTTTGAATACTTATGTTTATTATTGGGCTATTTAGACTCGAGAGTATTAACTTTACGATATATTGGGATATTACCATGTTCATTAATACATTTAGATCATAAGTCCATAAGAAAGAAACTATAACAAATACTATAGAGTCAACTAGTTGAGTTATAACCATTGAAAATGTATTTCTAAATATTACGTTATTTATTTTAAATAACCTTTTGGGCAAGTTAAATGCCCAAACGTTTGTATATTGTGCGGAAAGATAAGCAAAAAAACTAGCAAGAATTATTCTCGGAGTAGAATTAAATACAGCTACATAAGCGGTGTTTTTGTTAAAAATACTTGCAGGTGGATAAAGAATTACAATATAAGAATAAATAACCAATATTAAAGACGATATAAATCCAATCTTGATGACCTTTTTTGCGATTTTTTCTCCATATATCTCAAATACTATGTTTGATATCCCAAAACTTAGAGGATATATTAATACAGATAAAGTGATAACAAAAGGACCTATATTAACTAATTTACCTGCAATAATGTTTGAGATTATAATAACGGCGGTAAAAATCCCAGAAAGTGTAATGAGCTTTTCATAGTATTTTTCCATCTTTTTCCTCCTTTTATCTCAAATTTTTAGCATTTAATTCTATAATGTAATTGCCTTTTTTTCAAGTAAAAATATTGTAAAATCTGTTAAAATTGTAAGAGTATCTTAATTGGTAGTTTTAGATATCTGGTATAATATAATATAAAGCGGTAGAAGGAGGTGCAAATATGAAAAATTTGTGTTTGTACGATGACGGCGAACATAAATATTATTTACTTGGCTGGGAAGAAACAGAAGAAGGTGGTTTAGTACCTACAAATCAGTATTTAATCGTCCATGGAAATAAAGGTTTTTTGCTTGATCCAGGTGGTGCGCATGTCTTTCCAAGAGTACTTGCAAATGTCTCAGAGATAATATCTCCGAAGAATATAGAAGGTATTTTTTATTCTCACCAGGATCCCGATGTATCTTCTGGTGTTACAATGTGGCTTTCTATAGCTACTAATGCAAAAATATATATATCTGAACTTTGGGTGAGATTTTTGCCACATTTTGGTGTGTATGATAAAAGAAGAGTTATTGGAATCAAAGATAAAGGCAATGTTAATATGAATTTTAGTGGATATAAATTAGATTTTATTCCGGCCCATTTTCTACACGCACCTGGAAATTTTAATGTATATGATCCTATTTCGAAAATTCTCTTTTCAGGTGATATCGGTGTTTCTGTTTTACCGTTTAATAAAAGAGTACAAATGATTGAGGATAATTTTGGTGAATTGTTGGAATACATGGAAGGATTTCACAAAAGGTATATGAGTTCAAACAAGGCTTGTAGTAAGTGGGTGAATATGGTTTCAAAATATGAGATTTCTATAATTGCTCCTCAACATGGGACATTGTTAAAAGATAAAGCAGCAAGAGATTTTTTAAATTGGTTTAAAAACTTAAAATGTGGAGTTGACATAATTGAAGAATTTTACGGGAGATGATAATATGAAGATAGATAAAGATACGTTGAATACACTTTCTTCTGCTTTTTACGTGCAAAATTTAATGTTATCCTTTATGGATCAATTAGATGAGGTTTTAGTTTCAAGGATTTCTGAAATAAAAGGGGAAATTGAGAAAATAACGAAAAGATTTGAAAAGCTGAGTAAAGATATTGATAATCTTTTGGGGAATTTTTCAAGGGAAAGTAATGAGATATTGAAAAATATAGAAAATGCCTATGAAATAAATAAAAAGATAGATAATGATTTAAAAAATCTTGGAACAGATGTAAATACAGTTTCAAATAAATTTAGTGAGACTATACAAAAAACATCGGAAACTTTTGAAAAATTTAGCAAAGTTGGAGATTTGGTGAAGGCTATACAAAAGATTGCAAAACAAACAAATTTATTAGCTTTAAACGCTTCAATTGAAGCAGCAAGAGCCGGAGAATACGGAAGAGGATTTGCAGTGGTTGCTTCAGAAATCCAAAAACTTGCAGAGGAATCTCAAAGTGCATCAAATAATATATCAAAAATTATTGCGGAAATATCTGCTTCTATAAAGGATTCACTTGGTTCTTTAAGTGAGATTCAAAAGCTTTTTGATGCGGTACAAAATGCTTTGGCAAATTCCATTGATTACATGAAAGATAACATTAAAGTTATGGAAAACTCTAGAAATTTATTTAATATAACTGAGGGAAATTTAAAAGAAGAATCAACAGTTTTGTCTGAATCGGTTAATATATTATCAGAGACGTCTAATGAATTTAGTGTTATAGTAGAAGTGATAAAGTCTATTGTGAATTCCCAAAAGTCATTAAAAGACTTGAAATTATAGTCTAGGAGTGAGATTATATGGAGGACAAAAGGTTTGTTATATTACACGGATTTGAAAAAGATGATATATTTAAAGTAATGAAGATATTAAAGGAAAATTTTCCAGAAAAGGAGTTGATTTTTGCAACTACCACCCCAACTAATTTGAATTGGAAACTTTCCGATTTAATAGTTGAAATTGAAAAGGAGCACAAAGTTATGAAAAAAATGAGGAAATAATAGGAGTTTTGGAGGTGATTCAATGGCTCGATTAAGAGTATATGAGCTTGCAAGACAGCTTGAAATGGATACGAGAGATTTAATGAAGGAATTGGCTGATTTAGGTATTGAAATAAAAAGCCATATGAGTTATATTGATGAGGAAACGGTAAATTTATTACTTGAAATGTACGGGGAAGAAGAGTTAATTTATGAAGAGTATGAGCTTCTTGATGGTGAAGAGGAAAAAGTAAAAAGAAAGAAAAAAGAGAGTGTGGGAAAAGAGGAGGTAACAAAGAAAAAGAAGGATATAATTAAACTTACCGAGGAAGATTTGAAATTAGATAAATTTTCCAAAAAAATAGGGATTCCTCAAAATAGAATAATACAAGATTTTTTTATGAAAGGTGAAGTTCTAAAGCCTGGGCAAACTTTGAATTTGCAACTTGCAAAAAAAATAGCAAAAATGTATGATGCAAAAATATCCTTTGACGTAGAAGAAAAAGAAGAAGTTAGAGAAAATCCGTTGGAAGAAATTGAAAGATATTTTGAGCAAAAATATTCCGAAGGAAAGGAATTAGTAGAAAGACCTCCTATTGTTACTGTAATGGGTCACGTTGATCACGGTAAAACAACTCTTTTGGATTTTATAAGAAAAACTAGGGTGGCTGAAAGAGAAGAGGGGGGTATAACACAAAGTATAGGTGCATATCAAGTGGAAACAAATGGGAAAATTATCACTTTTATAGATACTCCAGGGCACGAAATTTTTACAGAAATGCGCGCAAGAGGTGCCCAAGCAACAGATATAGCAGTTCTCGTTGTTGCAGCTGATGATGGTGTTATGCCTCAAACTGTTGAAGCATATAACCACGCAAAATCTGCTAATGTGCCCATAATTGTTGCAATTAACAAGATAGATAAACCAAATGCCAATGTAGAAAAAACAAAACAAGAACTTGTAAATAAATTGAATTTAATACCAGAAGAGTGGGGTGGGGATACCATAGTTGTTCCCATTTCCGCAAAAAAAGGTCAAAATGTAGATACACTACTTGAGATGATTTTATTAGTTGCGGAAATGCAAGAGATAAAGGGACTTCCAAATGGTCCTGTGAGAGCTGTAATAATCGAAACAAAACTTGATAGAGGATTTGGGCCCGTTGCAAATGTAATTATTAAAGATGGAAAATTGAAAGTGGGCGACTATGTAATTTCGGGAAAAGTTATGGGAAAAGTTAAAGCATTGGTAAATGATAAAGGTCAAAGGATAAAGGAAGCTGGCCCTTCAACTCCTGTTATGGTCGTAGGTTTTGAAGAGTTACCAAATTCACACGGGGTAGTTTATACCGTAAAAAGTTTGGAAAGGGCTAGGGAAATTACAGGAAAAATTGCGGAACAGGAACAAAAGGAGCTAAAGAGAAAAAGACATATGAAGTTAGAAGAAATATTAAAGATGATGGAAGAATCGGAAAAAAAAGAATTAAAGTTGATTTTAAAAGCTGATACACAGGGCTC
This sequence comes from Thermosipho sp. 1244, assembly GCF_018588215.1. NCBI lineage: Bacteria > Thermotogati > Thermotogota > Thermotogae > Thermotogales > Fervidobacteriaceae > Thermosipho > Thermosipho sp. 1244. The sequence continues at coordinate 120,261 of NZ_LNGA01000030.1, read as the reverse complement.
TATGATAGCGTTAAAGGGTGCGATTAATAAGTTGCAGAGTGAGGAGATTAAAATTAATATAATTCATTCTGGTGTAGGTGCAATTACAAGTAGTGATGTTATGCTTGCTACGGCTTCTGATGCGATAATTTTAGGATTTAGAGTAAAAGCAGACGGCAAAGCCAGAAAAATGGCAGAAGCCGAAGGTATTCAAATAAAAACTTACTCAATAGTTTATAAATTGATAGAGGATTTAAAAGCAGCTCTTGAAGGGATGCTTGAACCTGAAGAAGTAGAAGAAATAACGGGTAGGGGAGAAGTTAAAAAAGTTTTTAAGATAAAGAAAGTTGGAAGTATTGCAGGTGTACAAATGCTTGAAGGATTTGTTGAAAGAAATGGAATGGTCAAGTTGTATAGAGAGGGAAAGTTAATTTACGAGGGAAAGATAGAATCGCTAAAACATTACCAACAAGATGTTAAGAAAGTAGAAGCACCTCAAGAGTGTGGCATTAAATTGGAAAATTTTGATGATATCAAAGAAGGTGATGAACTAGAGTTTGTAATGTTAAAGAAAGTTTCTAGAAAACTTAATTTTGAAAATGAAAAAGGAGAGGAATAATATGTTTGTAGATACCACACTAAGGGATGGTCATCAGTCTTTAATTGCAACTAGAATGAGAACAATTGATATGATTCCTGCATTGGAATCCATGGATTCTTTGGGATTTAATGCTATGGAAGTTTGGGGTGGCGCAACTTTTGATGTATGTGTAAGATTTTTAAAAGAGGATCCATGGGAGCGTATCAGAACAATTAAGTCTAAATTAAAAAACACAAAAACTCAGATGTTGCTTAGAGGGCAGAATTTAGTTGGGTATAGGCATTATGCCGATGATGTAGTTGAATTGTTTGTAAAAAAAGCGATTGAAAATGGTGTGGACAAAATAAGGATTTTCGATGCGTTGAATGATATAAGAAATCTTGAAAAAAGTATAGAGGTGGCTTTGGCAAACGGGGCCCATGTGCAAGGGGCTATTTCCTATACAATAAGCCCTGTTCACACAACTGAATATTATATTTCTTTTGCACAGAAATTAGTTGAACGTGGTGTGCATTCTTTGTGTATAAAAGATATGGCGGGGTTGTTGACTCCAAAAAAAAGTTTTGAATTGGTAAAAACATTAAAAGAAAGATTTAATGTACCCGTTGAATTACACACACATTGTACATCTGGATTGGGGGATTTGAATTACATTTCAGCAGTTGAAGCTGGTGTTGATATTTTGGATACGGCTTTATCACCTTTTGCATCTGGAACTGCTCAACCACCATTTGAATCAATGTATTATGCAGTTAGAGAATATAGAAATATTCCTGAAATAAACTGGGAAAGTATATCTTATCTTGTGGAATATTTTACAAAGATACGAGAAAAATACAAAGAATATGATGTAATGATGAAAAGTATAGACTATAGGATCTTAGTTTCACAAGTTCCAGGTGGGATGTATTCAAATTTAGTAAAACAACTTTCAGAACAAAAGATGTTACATAAGCTTCAAGATGTTTTAGATGAAATACCCAGAGTGAGAAAGGATTTGGGATATCCTCCACTTGTTACTCCAACTAGTCAAATTGTTGGAGTACAGGCGGTCTTAAATGTTTTATCTGGCGAAAGGTATAAAAAGGTTACAAATGAAGTGAGGAATTATGTGAAAGGGATGTATGGAAGACCTCCTGCTCCAATTGATAAAGAATTAATGGAAAAAATTTTGGGTGATGAAAAACCTATAGATTGTAGACCGGCAGATTTACTTGAACCTGAGTTAGAAAAATTGAAGAGAGAAATAGGTGTATTAGCTGATACAGACGAATATTTGTTGATTTATGCAATTTTAGGTGAAGTTGGAAGAAAATATCTTAGGGAAAAATATGAGGAAAAAATACGCGTTGATTTTGCGTTGGTGGATGAATATGAAGGAGGTTATCCCATTTGATTATTGGATTAGGTACAGATATTGTTAATATTAAGCGTGTTTCAGAGAAGATAGCAAATAGAGTTTTAACTGAAATAGAAAAAAAAGAAAAATTAAACGCCCAATATATAGCTGGGCGTTTTTCTCTAAAGGAATCTTTTTTCAAGGCTCTTGGGACAGGAATTGACGGTAATTCTTTTAAAGATATTTCAATCTTAAACAATAAACGTGGAAAACCTTATGTTATTTTGCACAAAGATTTTGGAGGATTTAATTTTTGTCACATATCATTATCGCATGATACATTTGCCTTTTCCACTGTTATTTTGGAACGTCAATTTGGGAAAGTTTTTTTAGGATTGGGGACAAATATAGGAAACAAAGAAAAGAATTTAATAGATGCTTTGACTTTACTGGAAAAAAGAAATTTGAAGATATTAAAAGTATCAAGCATTTATGTTACAAAGCCTTATGGATATACAGAGCAAGATGATTTTTACAATATTGTTGTGGAAATTGATACAGATTTATCGCCATTGAAGCTTTTAAATAAATTATTGAAAATAGAAAATGATATGGGAAGAAAAAGAACAATAAAATGGGGTCCAAGGATCATAGATATTGATATCTTGTTTTACGGTAATTTGGTAGTTGATATGGAAAATTTGAAAGTTCCACATTATGATTTTGAAAAAAGAAGTTTTTTTGTGGTTCCTATGGCAGAGATATTGGAAAATTTCAAACATCCCGTAGCAAATGTTTCGATGAAGTCTTTTGCTGAAAGTTTTGAAAAAGATTGGGAGGTAATACATTGGAATTTGAAGAGTTACTAGATTTAGAAAGAAAGATAGATGAGTGTATTGAAAAAGAAGATTTTGAATTGTTAAATAAGTTACTTGATGAACGTGAAAAATTTATAAATTCTAAACTTCCAAAAGAAGTGTTAAAATTGATTTATGAAAAAGATCAAATACGAAAGAAAAAGATAAAAAAAATTATAGATAAATTAAAAGTTCAAGCCAAAGATTTAAAAGCTGGTGAAAAAGCCTTGAAAGGGTATGGTAATATCTTTGGCTTAGAAAATGAAGGTGGGAGGTTTAAAGGAAAAGGATGAAAGAAGAGATATTAAGGGCCGTTAGATTTATTGTGGAAAATGGATTAGTTAAAGGAACTTGGGGAAATGTTTCAATTAGGGATAAAGATTATGTTTATATAACGCCATCAGGTATACCGTATGATAAGTTGAAAGAAGAAATGATAAGTGTTGTTGATTTTAATGGGAGTTTGATTGATGGTTTGAAACCTTCTTCAGAACTTCCAACGCATTTGGAAATTTATAAGAATCGCAAAGATGTTAATGCAATAGTCCATACGCATCCTGTGTTTTCGACCACTGTTTCAGTAGTATCAAGTGAAATACCCCCATTGATAGAAGATGCAGTTATGATTTTAGGACCAGAAATTAAAGTTTCAGAATACGCTCTTCCTGGAAGTATTGAACTTGCAAAAAATGTTGTAGATGCTCTTTCTGATAACAATGCAGTTATATTAAAAAACCATGGACTAATAACAGTAGGTTTTGATATTGATGAAGCATTGACTGCAAGCTTAGTTTGTGAAAAGACAGCTGAAATATATTTATATACTTTGAATATTGGAAATTTTTCGACAATTAGTTATGAAGACGCGGTTATACTGAGAAATAAGTATTTAAACGGTTATAGACAGATTAAAAAAGATATTGGATAATATTTGTGTAAGACAATACAAGGAGGTCAAAATATGTTCGATGAAGAAAAACTAAAAGAAATAGAGACAAAAATGAAAGATTATGAAGAAAAAGTAAAAAAGGCCGTTGAGAGATTTCCAGAAAGGAAGAGTGAATTTAAATCTACTTCTGGATATGAATTTAGAAGGTTGTATACTCCGGTTGATATTGAGGGGTTTAATTACTTAGAAGATCTAGGATTTCCCGGTAGTTATCCTTTCACAAGAGGAGTTCAGCCTACTATGTACAGGGCAAGGTTTTGGACTATGAGACAATACGCGGGATTTGGAACAGCAGAAGAATCAAATAAGAGGTATAAATATTTGCTAGAACAAGGTCAGATGGGGTTGTCTGTTGCTTTTGACTTACCAACTCAAATAGGATATGATTCAGATGATCCAATGGCCGAAGGTGAGGTTGGAAAAGTAGGTGTTGCTATAGATTCACTGGAAGATATGGAAGTGCTTTTTGATGGGATACCACTTGATAAAGTTAGCACTTCAATGACTATAAATAGTACTGCTTCAATTCTTCTTGCGATGTATATTGCAGTTGCAGAAAAACAAGGAGTTCCAATGGAAAAATTATCTGGTACAATTCAAAATGATATATTAAAAGAATACATTGCAAGAGGAACATATATCTTCCCACCACAACCTTCTATGAGAATAATAACAGATATATTTGAATTCTGTTCTAAGAATATGCCAAAATGGAATCCGATAAGTATTAGTGGTTATCATATAAGAGAGGCAGGGTCCACAGCAGTACAAGAAGTAGCATTTACACTCGCAGATGCTATTGCTTATGTGGAAACAGCAATTAAAGCAGGTTTAGATCCAAATGTATTTGGAAGAAGACTTTCTTTCTTCTTTGCAGCGCATAATAATTTCCTTGAGGAAATAGCAAAGTTTAGGGCTGCAAGAAGGCTTTGGGCTAAAATTATGAAAGAGAGATTTGGTGTTACAAATGAGAAAGCAATGATGTTGAGATTTCACACTCAAACAGGTGGTTCAACATTAACTGCACAACAACCTTTAAATAACATAATAAGGGTAACTTTGCAAGCGCTTGCTGCTGTGTTAGGTGGTACACAGTCACTCCATACTAATAGTTATGATGAAGCATTAGGTTTACCAACCGAAGAATCAGTTAGAATTGCATTGAGGACACAGCAGATTATTGCGTATGAATCTGGTGTTGCAGATACCATAGATCCACTTGGTGGTTCTTATGTTATTGAATCCTTAACGAACAAAATAGAAGAAGAAGCAATGAAGTATATTGAAAAGATAGATGCAATGGGTGGAATGGTTAAGGCTATTGAAACGGGTTATGTGCAAAAAGAGATACATGAAAGTGCGTACAAAATGCAGCTTTCTATAGAGAATGAAGAAGAAATAATAGTTGGAGTAAATAAATTCCAAATAGAAGAAGATTTATCACAAAAAGAGGTATTGAAGGTAAAACCAGAACTTGAGGAAAAGCAAAAAGCAAAGTTGAAGAAGTTGAAAGAAAAGAGAGATAACGAAAAAGTAAAAAAAGTACTTTTGAATGTAAAAAAAGCGGCATCTTCTGATGAAAATTTGATGCCCTATATTATTGAAGCAGTGAAATCTTATGCAACTGTGGGAGAAATTAGTAATGCATTAAGAGAAGTGTTTGGGGAATATACGGAGACAATAATAATATGATTTGGAGGTGTTTAAAATGAATGAAAAGGGGACATGGATGGTCAAAGAAGGATTTGCCGAGATGTTTAAAGGTGGAGTAATCATGGATGTTACAACTGCAGAACAAGCAAAAATTGCAGAAGAAGCTGGTGCAGTGGCAGTAATGGCTTTGGAGAGAGTACCTGCTGATATAAGAAAAGCAGGTGGAGTTGCAAGGATGGCAAGTATTTCTAAAATTAAAGAAATTATGGACGCAGTTTCAATTCCAGTCATGGCTAAAGTAAGAATTGGACATATTGCAGAAGCAAGAATTTTAGAGACTTTGGGAGTTGATTTTATAGATGAATCAGAAGTGCTTACACCAGCTGATGATAAATATCATATAAATAAATGGGATTTTAATGTGCCATTTGTTTGTGGAGCGAGAAACTTAGGAGAAGCTTTGAGAAGAATTTCGGAAGGTGCTGCAATGATTAGAACGAAAGGAGAAGCAGGTACGGGAAATGTTGTTGAAGCCGTAAAGCACATGAGAACAGTTATGGATGAGATTAGAATGGTTAAAAACATGCCAGACGAAGAACTTGTAACTTTTGCAAAAAATATAGGTGCACCAGTTAATTTGGTAGCAAAGATAAAAGAACTTGGAAGGCTGCCCGTTGTTAATTTTGCAGCTGGTGGAGTTGCCACTCCTGCAGACGCAGCTTTGATGATGATGTTGGGAGCTGATGGGGTATTTGTTGGAAGTGGTATATTTAAATCTAAAGATCCAGCTAAAATGGCAAAGGCAATAGTTATGGCTGTAACGTATTGGAATGATCCAGAAATGTTGTTGAAAATTTCAGAAGATATAGGTCAACCAATGGAGGGAATTGAAATAGAGGAGCTTGATGTGAGACTCCAAGAGAGGGGATGGTAATTTGAAAATAGGAGTTTCTGGAATACAGGGAGATTTTAGAGAACACAAACAAATGCTTGAAAGACTTGGTGTGGAGGTTTTGATAGTCAGAAAACCCGAAGATTTAGATGAAGTTGATGGATTGGTTATACCAGGTGGGGAATCTACTACAATGATAAAAATAATGAGAATGGTAAATTTATATGAAAAATTAAGAGAAAGAATTTCAAATGGTTTTCCAGTTTTTGGTACGTGTGCAGGTATGATATTACTTTCGAAAGAAGTGGTAAATTTCAAACAGGATTCCCTAAAAGTCATAGATATAAAAGTTGAGAGAAATGCATATGGAAGACAGGTTGACAGTTTTGAAACGGAAATTGAAATAAAAGGATTTAAAAGGCCATATAAGGCGGTGTTTATAAGAGCTCCAAAGGTTGTGGATTATGGAAACAATGTGGAAGTTTTATCAACTTATGAAAATTCGCCAATTTTGTTAAGACAAAAGAATGTTCTTGTGGCATCTTTTCATCCTGAATTGACAGATGATACTAGAGTACACGAATATTTCTTGAATATGGTAAAATAAAAGTGCTTGGTTTTACCAAGCACGTTTTTTTATGTTATAATCTTTTTGTGTAAAAAAATACAAGGTGGGGTTTTATGTCTATTCCGCAAGAATTGGTTTCAAAAATAAAATTGCTAGCACCAGGTACAAAACTCAGAAAGGCATTAGATGATATAGTTTTGGCAAATTTTGGTGCTTTAATTGTTTTTATTCCCGAGGAAAAATTTAAAGAAAATGAGGAAATTTTTCAAGCAGGATTTAAGCTTGATATACCTTTTATGCCAGAAAAACTGTATGAACTTGCGAAGATGGATGGTGCAATTTTGGTAGATGATAATGTAACAAAAATACTTGCTGCAAATGTACATCTTGTGCCAGATGCAAGTATACTAACTAGTGAAACGGGTACACGGCATAGAACTGCAGAGAGAGTGGCAAAGCAGATAGGAGAATTGGTGATTGCTGTATCAAAAAGGAGGAACATTATTAGTTTGTATTACAAAAATTACAGGTATATAATTAACGATATTAACTTTTTAATTACGAGAGTTAATCAAGCGTTAAATACACTGGAAAAATACAGACAAAATTTTGATAAAATGATCTTGAATTTGGATATTCTTGAAATTGAAAACAGGGTCAATTTAATTGATGTGGTTGAAATTATAAACAAGGGCATTGAAATTTTAAAAATTAGAGAGGAAATAGATCCTTATGTAATAGAACTCGGAGTTGAGGGAAGGTTAGCATCAATGCAACTGGAAGAAATAATGGTCGATATCGAAGATATAATCAAAAACCTTATATTGGATTATTACAAAGAAGATATAGAAGATGAAGATGTAGTAGAACAAATAATAAGTACTTTGAAAAATTATAAAGAAAGAAGGCCAATATCTACGTCAAGATTGCTAGGATATGATGACGTTGCAAATATAAATCAATTAAGTGATTATCATGTACAATCAAGGGGATATAGGTTGTTGAGAAATGTGGCAAAGATCCCAATGAATATAACGCATAATGTGGTCAAGGCATTTGGAAATGTCTTTTCCTTGAGTAACGCTGATTTTTCAGCATTAAAAGAGGTTGAAGGTATAGGAGAAAAGCGTGCTACGGCAATAATAGATAGTATAAATTCTATGAGAAATAAAATTTCTAAGTGATCTTTTTTGAAAAATTTCCCATTTTTTTATTTAGCTTGAGGATTTTTTCAAAATAGAGAAAAGCTATAATGTAGAGTATCCAATCAAAAAATTTTTGGTATTTTTTAGGAAAAGCTCTCCTTTATTTCTGCAAAAATTTTAGAAATGTTTCTTCATCTGAGTATATTATATATGATTTTTCTCTTTCGTTATATATATGAGGAAGGTCAATTTTTAAATTGCCGTTTGTGTATGCAATTATTGCTTCATCTTTAAAGATAATTTTTGAAATACCCTTTTTTGAAGCTAAAATTCTTATTTTGGCATATTTTAGAAGATTTAAAACACTTTGAGGAGGTGTTCCAAATCTATCTTTAAATTCATCGAATATTTCATTTATTTCATTTTCATTAGAAAAAGAAGAAATTCTTCTATAGAGTCTGAGCCTTTCAACGGGATCATTTACATAATTATCTGGAATAACAATTGAACCTTTCATTCCTAACAATTCTGTTGTTACTTTTGATTGTATTTTTCCTTCCATATTTGATAATACTTCATCTAGTATTTCAAAATAATAATTTAAGCCTATTTCGTTTATAAAGCCGTGTTGTTCAAGTCCCAAAATATTTCCAATTCCCCTTATTTCCATATCTTTTAAAGCTATTTGAAAACCACTTCCCGGTCCCATAATTTCTTTAATTGCCTTAAGCCTTTCTGTTGCAACCTTATTTATTTTTTCTGGATAAAAAAAGTATGCAAATGCCCTTTTTTTTGATCTTCCCACTCTGCCTCTTAGTTGATAAAGTTGTGAAAGGCCGTATCTGTGAGCATCATCAACTATTAATGTATTTGCATTTGGTATATCAACTCCATTTTCAATAATAGATGTTGAAACAAGTACATCTAATTTCCCATTGTAAAATTCCTTTATAACTTTTTCCATTTTTCTTTTTGGAAGTTGGCCATGGGCTATGTCTATTTTTACTTCTGGAACTATCTTTTTAAGATTATTTGCTACTTCTTCAATGGAGTTTACTCTGTTGTGTACGTATATTACTTGACCTCCTCTGTTTATTTCTCTTAAGATAGCATGTCTAGTAATTTTTTCATCAAATTTACTTACAAAAACTTGTATATTTTTTCTTCCAATAGGTGGAGTTTTTAAAATGGACATGTCTTTAAGACCACTTAATGCCATATGTAGAGTACGCGGAATTGGTGTAGCACTCATTGAAAGGATATTCAAATTTATTCTTACTTTTTTAAATGCCTCTTTTTGATGGACACCAAATTTTTGTTCTTCATCTATTATTAAAAGTCCCAAATCGGAGAATTTTATCGAGGAAATGATTCCATGTGTTCCTATTACAATGTCTGTGATCCCTTTTTTTATATTTTCTTTAACTTTTTCCTTTTGTTTTTGGGTAAGAGAGCTGTCGAATAGTTCTACCTTTATTCCAAATTTTTCAAACCTTTTTTTAAATGTTTCAAAGTGTTGTCTTGCAAGTACAGTCGTTGGAACTAAAACTGCTACTTGTTTTCCAGAAACAACAGTTTTAAAAGCAGCGCGCATGGCAACTTCTGTTTTTCCATAACCGGCGTCTCCAGCAATAAGTCTATCCATGTTTTTATCTAACATTAAGTCGTTATTTACTTCTTCTATAGCCTTTAATTGATCTTCTGTTTCAATGTGTGGAAAAGTTTTTGCAAACTCTTTTTCAAGTTCAGGATCTCCTGGTAGTGATAACCCTTTTGTTTTTTTTCGTAGGGCATTTAATCTCAAGAGTTCTTTTACTGTATTTTGAATTTCTTTTCTAACTTTTTTAACCTTTTTTTGCCAGTTATTTTTTTTCAAACTATCTAATTGTATGGTATCTTTTGCTCCAATATATTTTTGGATTAAATCTAATCTATCAGTTGGTACAAATAGTTTTGAATCTTTAAATTGAAGTATTAAAAATTCCCTTTCAAGACCTTTTTGTAATATTTTTGTAATACCTTCAAATCTTGCTATACCGTATTCTTTATGTACGACTAGTTCTCCTATTTCAAACTCTTCTTCGTTTATAACTGGTATGGAATTAATTTCTTTTTCAATTTTCACAGGTTTTAATTCTATGTCGCTTTCTTTCGATAGAGTTATAATTTTTGTGTAATCTATTCCCGAAAATTTTATATACTTTTTTCTTAAGTCTTGATTTATTATAAGTTCTCTTATTTCCCTTTCTTTTTTTACGTATTCTTCAATGCATCTTTTTTTATTCACTATTTTAAATTCTATATCATAGTCTATAAATGTACCGTTGTATTTTTCGCCTAAGATAGTTTCATGTGTTACTTTTCCAATATACTCTTTGGCCGGTAGGATAAGAGCATGTTTGATATTTTTAATACTTTTTTGGGTTGCAATATCAAATATTCTTATTTCTTCTATTGTATTTTCAAATAATTCAATACGAGTTGGAATGTTACTGGGACCAAAAAAATCTATTATATCTCCTCTTATTGAAAATTGTCCTCCTTCTGTTACGTTGTATGTTCTTTCATATCCTAAATTTGAAAATAACATCTCAGGTGAATTGAGTCTATCACCTAGTTTTAATTTAAAAATATATTTTTTGAAAACATTAGGCGGCATGACGTATCTTGTTAAGGAATAAAGTGTGGAAACGGCTTTTAATTTTCCTTCAAGTGCAAGATAAAGCGCGTATATTCTTTTGGAGCGTACATACCAAGAATTTTCTATTTCTTCAAATGGGAAGATATCATAAGATGGAATGTGAAAATACCCGTTTATATTACATTCTTTTTCTGTCGGAACGATAATTATTTCGTTCATTTTTTCCCTCAATTATTATTGGTTTTCTAAAATCAACTCCGTATTTTCTTTGAGTTTTTTTAGGATAAAACATTGTGTATATATTTGATGCCAAGATATCTTTTTTAAATTGCCAATTAAATAAACATTTGTTGATTTCGAATTTTTCACTAGATAGTACCTTTTTTAAAATTTTGTCTTTTAATGAAGGATTTGAAATTATTGGAATTTTTGAGACATTTTTGATTTTGGAGAGTAATTTTTGTCCTTTTCTTGTGAAGCCTAGAATTCTGGCGTACTGCACACCTAACTTATTTGAAAAATCAATGTATTCTTTTTCAAAATTGAATATTGCGTGAAATATTGCCCTTCTAATTCTTGAATAAGTAAATCTTTTTGTTTTTACATTATCGAGAAATTCAGAAAGTGTTGTAGAATTTTTAATTGCATTAATGAATCGTTGATCTAATCCTTCATTAAAACTGTATGTTTTTTTTAGGTCTTCTCTTCTTTTTAATCTTAAAAATGTCAGTATGAATTGTTCCATGTCTTCTAAAAACACAGGACCTTTTCCTTTTAAGAAGGTATGTTTTAAAATCTCATATGAAGAATCCGGTACAAATTCTTTAAACTCCTTATCCATCTTTATTGCATTTCTAATAGCAGTTGCAGATGAATATTTATTTGTTAGGTTTAATTCATTATATCTTGCACCAATTCTTTTGATTACGTTGTATTTTATGTTACTATTTAGTTTTAGTATAGATTTTACATATTCAATTCCCAGTATATCATTTGAATTTTCTATTTTTTTGATAAAATTTACATCTTTTTTTAGGAATTCTTTTAAAGCAAATTTTCTGGCATTTGGAAATGATATGCCTTTTTTAAGTTCTTTTTTTAGTATTTTATCAAATTCTGTAGAATTAATTGAAAGTACTTTTGCAACTTCTGTGATAAATTGTTTATCAGCGCTTTCGCTTCCAAAGACAATATCGGTAACGATTTTTAATTTATCAAGAAGACTGATAGCGCCATATGCAAAACCTCCGGCATCCTGTAGTGCATAAACAACAGGTAGTTCAAAAACTACATCAATACCATTTTTAAGTGCAATTTCTGCACGGGAAAATTTGTCAATTATTGCAGGCTCACCACGTTGACAAAAATTACCGCTTATAACGGCAATGGTGAAATCTGGTTTTACTATTTCTTTTGCTTTGTTTAAGTGATACAAATGACCATTATGAAATGGATTGTATTCAACAATAAGACCTAAAACTTTCATTTTTTACCTCTTTTTATATTATAACCAACCGTGGATGTTATTACTAAAACGCAAAGATTTACTATAAAAAGAAGCATGTCAATATACATTGCTTCAATTTTATTTCCTTCTGTTCCAAAAAATTCAATTCCAATCCATGTTGGCCCTAGCGATGCAAGTTTATAGAGTTGAAATATAAAAGAGGTAACACTTAGAACAATAGATACAAAAATCCATATATTGGCATATTCCCAATTATCTTTTGAAATAGAATAAAATCCTAGGAAAATACCGGTTATTGTAAAAGATACCGAAATTATTAATAGTGCAGATGATATATTCATGTCAATTGCAAAAATATTTTCTATTATTGGAGAAAAAAGGAAGAGTGAAATGTATAAAGAAAATAATATAAATCCAAATGTTGCTAATATAGTTCCAAAAATATACATTATATATTTCAAGATTTCACCCCTAATTTATTTTATCACAAAAAGGGGCCAGAAGGCCCCTTTTGGTGGGTGCGGCAGGGATTGAACCTGCGGCCTCTTCCGTGTGAAGGAAGCGCTCTCCCACTGAGCTACGCACCCATGCATTGAAATGATACCATAAATCTCTTTTTTTATCAAGAACTTTTTTGTATAATATGTTTGTATAATGTGGAAATGGGAGGAGTTTTGTGAGAAAATTTTTAAATTTTTCTTTGATATTTGTAAGTGTAGTTATTGTTTTTTTTATAGTTTCGCCTTATTTATTTAAATATATGCCATATTCACAGAAAACCTTACAAAAAGATGTTGATTATTTAATAAGTCAGCTGAAGATACACTATGTGGAAGATTTTCAAAGTGACTATATAAAAATTTACAAACGCATGAATCGTTATGAATTTTATGTTTTTCTTTTAAAACGTTTTTCAAGTCTTCCAGGTGTATATTTTTTCTTGCCTATTTCCGCGAAAACAACAAATGTCTTGCCTTTTGAATTAAGATACGTAAATGGTAAGTATATTATAATAAATAGTCAATGTGAATTGAAAAATGATGTTGAATTGTTAGCGGTTGATGGTGTAAAGATAAAAGAATACTTTTCAAGGTTTGGAAATGGAGAAAAGCAATTTTTTGCGAGATACATTTTCCCGTATTTGGGGGATATACTTAGGAAAAAGAGGTTGAAGATTGATATACCAGGAGAAAATTTAGATATTAGTGTTATCGAACTAGAAAAATTTATCCCATTACCTGCAATTAAAGTAGTTTATGGTGAAGATATTGCGGAAATTTTTATATATTCATTTGATTTTTCAAAAGGTAATTTTTATAAATACATAGCTGATTTGGAACATATTGCAGCTAGTTCCGTCAAGAAGGTAATTTTTGATTTAAATTATGCATATGAAATAACAAATGATTTAAGCGGACTTTACACTATTTCTTCTTTTATTTTTGAAGATGAAATCTTTTTGTTTGATATTGCAATTTTCAAATATGGAAATAAAAGATATGAGTATAAGAATTTTGGTAAAATAACACCAAATGAGGTTAACTTTAAAGATAAGCAAGTGTATTTTTTGGGAAGTGTTTCTGATCCAATTGGAAAAGTATTAGTTGATAGGACAGTTTTATATGCAAATTTTAAGATTGTTGAGTTACCATGGACAAAGATAAAAGTGTTTATTCCAACGGCAAAATATATGAAAGTTAAATAAAAGAAATATTTTTTTCATAAGTGTAAAAGAGTTGATTTTTTTGTAATTTTTGTGGTATAATAATTACGAGCACTATTATACTCTAGAAGAGGGGGGATTTTTGTGAAAAAGATTTTGGTATTTTTGATGGTAGTTTTAGCTGTTGCATTGTTTGCAGCTGATCCAAATGTTTTGGTGGATGCAACTATTGGTGAACCAGATACCCTTGATCCACATTTGGCATATGATACTGCAAGCGGTGAGGTTCTTTACCAAGTATACGAAAACCTTATCCAATACGATGGCTCAAGTTTGAACAAATTCTTACCAAGACTTTCAACTGAAGTTCCTACAGTTGAAAACGGACTTATTAAAGATGGCGGAAAAACATATATTTTCCCAATTAGAAAAGGTGTCAAATTTCACAATGGAAATGATTTAACACCAGAAGATGTAGAATACAGTTTTGAAAGAGGATTACTTTACAATCCTGCTGGCGGGCCAGTTTGGATGCTTTGGTATTCAATTTTCGGTGTTTGGAGTGTTGAGGATCTAGTAAAGGAAGTTTCTGGTAAAGATTATGATGAGTTATTCGATGAAAATGGAAACCCACTTCCAGAAGCTGAGGAAGTATTCAAGAAAGTATACGATGAAGTAGATAAAGCAATTGAAGTTGAAGGGGATAATGTTGTATTCCATCTTAAAAGACCATATGGTCCATTTTTGAACGTAATTGCACAATCTGCACACTGGGGAGCAATTCTTGATAAAGAATGGTGTATTGAACAAGGACTTTGGGATGGACAACCAACTACATGGTGGAAATGGCACAATCAAAGAAAAGAAGATTCACCACTTTATCAAACAGCAATGGGAACTGGTCCATACAAGTTTGTTGAATGGGATAGAGCACAACAAAAAGTTATATTAGAAGCAAATGAAAATTATTGGAGAGAACCTGCAAAGATTAAGAAAGTTATAATTTGGGGTATTGATGAATACTCAACGAGAAAGGCAATGCTTGAAAAAGGTGACGCAGATATTGCATATATCCCAATACAATACCTTGATCAAGTTAGAGGTAATCCAGATATTGAAATTATCGAAGGGCTTCCAACACTTTCAATTACTGCATTGGGATTCAATTGGACAATTAGGGAAGATAGTAAGTACATTGGTAGTGGAAAACTTGATGGAAATGGTATACCAGTTGATTTCTTTAACGATGTACATGCAAGAAAAGCAATTGCCCATGTTATAAATTACGATGCATTGATCAACGAAGTATTGAAAGGCTTTGCAAAGAGAGTTCCAACTGCATTACCAGAGGGATTACTTGGATTTGATCCATCACTTCCACTTTACGATTTCAACTTGTTTAAAGCAAGACAAGAATTAATGAAAGCATGGAATGGTGAAGCTTGGAAGAAAGGATTTAAGTTCTCTGTTGCATATAACCTTGGTAACGAAGCAAGACAAAGAACGGCAGAGATGGTTAAGATGTATCTTGAAATGTTGAATCCAAAGATTAAAATAGACGTTGTTGGATTGCAATGGCCAACATTCTTAGATGCAACAAAACGTGGTGAGCTCCCAATATTCATTCTTGGATGGCTTGCAGACTTCCCTGACCCAGATAACTTTATCTTTACATATTACGATTCTAAAGGTGATTATGGACCAAGACAAGGTAAAAAGTTCCGCGAATTTGTAAGTACTCCTCATCCAGAACTTGGAGGAAAAAGCTTGGATGAATTGATTGAGCAAGCAGCTGCAGAAACAGATGCAACAAAGAGAGCAGAACTGTATGCAAAAGTACAAAAGTTTGTAATAGATTACGCAATCAGTGTACCACTTTATCAACCTGTTGGAGTAAGGGTACACAGAAAATGGCTTAAAGGTTGGTATCCAAACGCAATGAGACCAGGTGATGACTACTATTCATACTGGTTCGAAGGAAAAAAATAATTATTGGATATAATTAAGCTTGCGGCCCTTTGGGCCGCTTTTTTTATGATATACTTATTTTGTGAGAGGAGGTAGAAAATGCCATATGATGGTTTTGTAATGAAGAGATTTGTAGATTATGCAAGAGAAAAATTGTTAAATGCGCATATAAGGAATTTTTACTACAAAAATAATGTTGTGTATATTAATTTCCAACGCTTTGATTTAAAAGTATCATTAAATCCAAATTTTTCGTATATTACGTTTGAAAAAAGAAATCTTCCGCAAGATCCAAAAAGACACTATTTTGTAGAATATTTAAGAAGTAGATTAAGAGGAGGAATTGTTTTTGATGTTATTGATTTTCAATTTGAAAGGACACTCAAATTGGTTGTATTTAAAACTGATGAAGTAGGTGAAAAGCACGTATATGAGTTGTATATTGATATTATGGGGAAACATTCGAATATAATTTTGGTTGAAAATGGGTTGATTTTAGATGCGTATAAAAGAATAAAGAATAGATATAGAACTATCTATCCTGGTGAGAAATTTATTGTTTATAAGTCCGAAAAGATAACACCATATGAAGTAAAAGATGAAAGTGATGTAGGAATGCTGTATAAAAGAGTGCAGGGTTTTTCAAAAATAACGGTAAGAGAATTAATGTTTAGGATGCAGAACACGAGCTTTAATGAAGCACTGAAAAGTATTTTAAATGATTTTGAGAAAGGATGTTTATTTTTATACTATGAAAATAACATGCCTGTTGAGATTTCCGCGTTTCCTTTACATCATTTACAAATTAGTGGAAAAAGGCATTGTGATAAAATAGAAGACGCTATTAATGTGTTTTTCGAATTTAAGGAACAAAAGAGTGTTTTGTTTCAAATGAAAAAAAATCTTGAAAATGTAATTGTGAAAAGAATTATTAAAATTGAAAATGCACTTGAAAAGATAAACAAAGAATTGGAAAAGGCAAAAAATTACGATGATTATAGAAAGTATGGAGAGCTTTTAAAGGCCTACTATTATGAAGTCCCAAAAGGTGTTGATAGAGTTGAATTAGTAGATTGGGAAACACAAGAAACTGTTTCGGTTGAACTGGATAAGAATAAAAATGCCATTGAAAATGCAAATTTTTATTTTAAAAAGTATAACAAATTAAAAGTAAAAGTGAAAGGTTTAATGAGGAGAAAACAATATTTAGAAAAGGAATTAGACTATCTTTATCAGCTATGGTATACATTAGATGAGGTAAATGAATTTAACGAACTTGAAGATATAAGAAATGAGATGGAAAATGTGGGGCTTGTAAGATCAAAGAAGAGAAAGAAGATGTGTAAAGAATCTGAGCCTATAAAAGTTGAGTATGATGGGTATGTAATATACATTGGAAAAAACAACAAGCAAAATGATATGTTAGTGAGAGATTCAAATGATGAAGACATTTGGTTCCATGCTAGTGGGATGCCAGGTGCACATGTAATAATAAAGTATGCGGGAAAGGAAATAAATCAAGATGTTATAGAATATGCAGCAAGTTTAGCCGCAGGTTATAGCAAAGGAAAAAATTCTGGGAAAGTGCCTGTGGATTATACCAAGGCAAAGAATGTTAGAAAAACAAAGGGGTTAAAACCTGGACTTGTTTTATATAGTAATTACAAAACACTATTTGTGGAACCTAGGAGGTTATAAGGTGTTTAGGGTAATTTCTGAATTTGTTCCTTCTGGGGATCAGCCTAAAGCTATAGAAAAATTAGTTAATGGATTAAAAAGTGGATACAAAGTTCAGACATTGTTGGGGGTAACAGGTAGTGGTAAAACATTTACAATGGCAAAGGTTATTGAAGGTATTCAAAAACCTACTTTAATTATTTCACCAAATAAAACTTTGGCCGCGCAGTTGTATTCTGAATTTAAGGGTTTTTTTCCAGAAAATAAGGTGGAATTTTTTGTAAGCTATTACGATTATTATCAACCAGAAGCTTATATTCCAACAAAAGATTTGTATATTGAAAAAAATGCGGATATTAATGAGATTATTTCCCGTATGAGAATGAGTGCTATAAAGTCTATACTCACAAGAAGAGATGTCATTGTAGTAGCAAGTGTGTCTGCTATATACAATTGTGGTGATCCAAGAGATTTTAGTGCATTAAATTTTAAGGTAGAAATAGGTCAAAATATTAAATTGGGAAAGTTTTTGACGCATCTTGCAAAGATTGGATACGAAAGGAAAGATGACATAGAATCAAAAGGTGCTTTTAGACTAAAAGGGGATACTATAGAAATATTTCCAAGTTATCAAGATGAGGGTATAAAAATAGAATTATTTGGAGATGAAGTGGATGGAATTTTTACTTTTGATCCATTGAATAGAACTATTATTGAAAAACTTGATAGGGTAATAATATATCCTACAAAGGAATTTATAACAACAGAAGAAAAAATTTTGAATGCCGTTAATACTATTAAAGAAGAACTAGAACAACAAGTAAAATATTTTATGAAAAATGGAAAAATACTTGAGGCGGAAAGATTAAAACAGCGTACTATGAATGATATAGAATTGCTTACAACTTTGGGGTATTGTAATGGTATTGAAAATTATTCAAGACACTTTGATGGTAGAAAACCTGGCGAACCTCCGTACAGTCTTTTGGATTACTTTGGTAGTGACTATTTGATTTTTATAGATGAATCACATATAACAATTCCGCAGTTAAGGGCTATGTACAGAGGAGATTACTCTAGAAAGAAAAATTTGGTAGAATATGGTTTTAGATTACCCTGTGCATTTGATAATAGACCTTTAAAATTTGATGAATTTTGGGAAAAGATTGATCAAATAATCTTTGTTTCTGCAACACCAGGTGATTTTGAGATTAGAAATTCAAATCAAGTGGTTGAACAGATTATACGACCTACAGGTTTGGTAGATCCAGAGGTTGAGGTTAGACCAACGCAAAATCAAGTGGACGATCTAATTGGAGAAATTTTAAAGATAAGGGAGAAAAATGAACGAGCGCTTGTAACGGTTTTGACAAAGAAAACTGCAGAAAAATTATCAGAATATTTGATAGAATATGGAATAAAAGCTTTGTATTTGCACTCAGAATTAGATACTATTGAAAGAGTAGAAGTTTTGAAAAAACTTAGACGTGGTGATATAGAAGTAGTTGTAGGTGTAAATTTATTAAGAGAAGGTCTGGATTTACCAGAAGTTTCACTGGTTGCAATTCTTGATTCTGATACAGAAGGTTTCTTAAGAAGTGAAACTACTCTTATTCAAATAATAGGACGTGTTGCAAGAAACCAAAATGGTAAAGTGATAATGTATGCAGATAGAGTTACTTCTGCAATGAGGAAAGCAATTGAAGAAACAAATAGAAGAAGAAAAATACAATTGGAATATAATAAAAAGTATAATATAAGGCCACAAAGTATTGTAAAACCACTGAATGAAGAGATATTTAAACAATTTATGGATGAAGAAGACAATAAAAAAGAATTGGATGTGTTTATGCTAAAAGAAACATTGTCATTGGAGGAATACATGGCAATATTAGAAGAGGAAATGTACAAAGCTGCATCTGAATTAAGATATGAAGATGCAGCACGTATTAGAGATGAACTATTTAAGGTGAGGGAAAAGTTAAAGAATTTAAAGAACTAGTCGATAAACCAAACGAGGTGATAGCACATGAAAAAGATAGGGGATATTATATTAAAAGCAAACGAGGAATTAAAAGAGAAAGCATTATTTCCACTTTTTTCTATTTTTGTTGTAGATATTGTTGGAACAATTGAGAAAATTAAATTTTTAGAAAAGCTTAGCAAGAGTATATTTAATATATTGCATTCTATTTTAGGTGTTGAAATTTTTGAGAATGGGAAAAGTGCTTATAAATTTGGAAAAGTTGAGGGAAATTCTAGTGAATATATATTTGATAATTTAAAGATAGTAGTTTACTACAATACTATTAGTCAGTTTGAAGAAAATTTATTGAAGTACATTTTAGCTATAGCTGAAATCCATTATGGAAATGTAAAAAAATTCGAGTTGATGAAAGAGAATGCTTTTTATGACGAACTTACAGGTGCTTTGAGCAGAAAGGCAGGTATGGAATTACTGTTTAAAAAATATCACGAGTTAAAAAGAGAAAATAAAATAGGAACAATAGTTTTTGTAGATTTAGATGGATTAAAGAAAATAAACGATACTTATGGACATCTTGAGGGGGATAAAGTTTTAAGGGAGTTTGTTTCAACAGTTAAGAAGTTTATTAGAAAAGGAGATTTTATAGTTAGATGGGGTGGAGATGAATTTGTCATCTTTTTGAATGGAGAATATGGAGAAAAGGTTGTGAAAAGGATTGAAAAAAATACCAAAACAAAATTCTCATGGGGATCTGTAAATATACCGGGGAGTTTTGATGATGTAATTGGGGCAATAAATAAATCTGATAAAGAAATGTATAGACAAAAAATAATAAAGAAGCTAAACTAAAACACTCCCTAACAAGGGAGTGTTTTAGTTAAAATTGCAAATATTTTCTTTAAATTTTCGTTTAATAGTTCTAAAGAGTAATCATTTCTGATTATAATTCCTTCATCTAAGATGTCACTTTGATTTTCTAAAATTTTATCCACCATACTTTTATTAAGCCCTCTGTTTGCCAATCGTTTATGAATAACATCTTTTGAACAAGTTACCGTTATTGTAAGATCACATGTGATTTTCAACCTTCTTTTTATTGCTGCTTCTATTACGTATAAACCGTTATTTTGAGTTAAATTTTCCAATTTTTTTAGCATTTGTGGATGCAGAAGTTGTTCTAATTTTTTTAACATATCTTTTTGTGTAAATACAATTTTGGATATTTCTTTTCTATTGTCTGTTCCAAAAAGCGCCTTTATTTCTTTGGACTTTGAGTAAAATACTTCTTTTCCTATTTCATCCATATTTATGTATTTAAAACCTTTTTCTTTGAAAAAATTTGAAACAGTTGATTTCCCTGTACCTATCTTTCCAGTAACGCAGATGGTGTATTTCAATACACTTTCACTCCTAATTTTTCAGAAAATTTTTCAAGCTCTTCTGTGGTTAAGATCCTAAGACTTTTTTCAACTTCATATTTTTTGGGAAATTGCTTTAATTTTTCCGCTATATTTGTCTCATCGTTTATAATTAAAGTTATGTATTCTTCTGATTCATAAATTTCAACGGGATTAAATTCTTTTATTAGTATTTTAATAATTTTCATTACAACTCTATCCTTTCACTGCTTGGATTTATTTTGTATTCTTCAAAACCTGGCCTTCCCATTAATGCGTATGTTATTTTCTTACCTAGTTCTACTCCAGGTTGATCGTATGGATTAACGTTAAAAAGACTTCCGGCAATTACTGTAGCAAGTTCGTACGTCATGAAAAATTCACCAACATGTAATTCATCGATTTGTGGGAATGTTATCTTTAAAGATGGTTTGCCATGTTCAAGTATTGCATTTTCAGTTCCAAGAAGTTCATTATTCAAAAGAGTTGATAATTTGCTTCCTTGTAAATAAGAGAGGGCTTCTTCATCATGAACATGCGGAATTTTAATATCTCTTTTGAACTTTTCAACTTTTAAAAACGTAATTATTTTATCATCCGGTCCTTCATTGTATAGTTGCACTTGAGAGTGTTGATCAACGGCTCCAAGGGCTTTAACAGGTGTTTGACCAATTTTTACTTTGTTTCCATCTTTATCAAATTTTTTTCCCAAACTTTCTGCCCAAAGTTGCCTATACCAATCTGCCAAATAATATAATTTGTTGGAATAAGCCATCATAACTGAAATATTTCTACCTTTGTTGTAGTATAAATAGTGTGTAAGTGCTATTAAAGCTGCCGGGTTTTCAAATAGTGGATTTAATAGTTTTTTATAAGCGTTTCTAGCTCCATCATACAATGCTTCAATGTCTATGCCTGCGGCATATGCGGATAACAATCCTACAGGTGTAAGAACACTAAACCTTCCCCCAACGTTTTGAGGAATCTCCAAAGTCCTTATACTTTCTTTGTTTGCGATACTTCTTAATACTCCTTTTTCTGGATCTGTGGTAAATATTAAATGTTTTTTTGGATCTAATCCATACGTTTCAATAATACCACGTGCTATAAGATAATTTGACATTGCTTCTGCTGTGCTACCAGATTTTGATATTACATTAAATAATGTTTTGTTTACATCAATTGTGTCAAGTATTGAAGCAACGTAATCTGGATCTACATTATCTATCACAAAAATTTTCAATTTTCCTTTTCTTTCTTCTTTTGACAGAAAATTCCAATTAAATGGCTTTAATGTGTTTTGTAAGGCAATGTTACCAAGAGCTGAACCACCAATTCCTAAAACAACTAAATTATCAAATTCAAAGATAAAATCTTTTAAATCTAAGACTGAATCAATCCATTTTCTAGAAAATACAATTTCAGCAAATCCAGGTTTATTTTTATCAATTTCATTAGCGATTTTATTGATTTTTTCTTCGTAATTTTTAACATCTTCAATTGTTATGTTGTCAAAAACTTTTTCACTAAATAGATTAGTGAAATCAAACTTTAGCATGAAAATTCCCCCTTTAGTAGACAATAAGAGATATAATTTTATCGTCACTTAGGATTTTTCTTGGATTTAAATAACTGAGTTCTATCAAAAATGACATAGCTACTACTTCTCCACCGGATTTTTCGACTAATTTTTTTAAGGAAAGTGCAGTACCTCCAGTTGCAAGCACATCATCAAAGATTATTACTTTCTGTCCTTTTGAAATGGCATCAATGTGCATTTGAAGTTCTGCTTCTCCGTATTCAAGTGAATATTTTTCAGAAATTACTTTATATGGTAATTTCCCAGGTTTTCTTACGGGAACTAATCCTTTGTTTAATTTGTATGAAAGTGCTCCGCCGAAAATAAATCCCCTTGCTTCAGGTGCAACAATAATATCAAAGTCGATATCTTTTAATTTTTCCGAAAGACTATCAATAGAAAACTTGAATGCTTCAGCATCTTTTAAAAGTGGCGTAATATCCCTAAATATAATTCCCTTTTCTGGAAAGTCTGGAATGTCTCTTATAAATTTTTTAAGTTCCAATGTAGGCACCTCCGTTTTTTTATTTTACTCCTAAACCTACTGGTATACCTCTTTGTATTTGGCCATCTTGGTTAACCACTTCATCTTGAATAACCATAGCACTTGATCCTCCACCATCTAACATCATTGCAAAAAAGTATCCTTTTGATATAAGAAAATCTGCAGCAATATCGTAATCCATTCCGCCGTTGTTATTATATCCTTCTATTACTATAAAATCAACTTTCCCCTCTTTTGTTAGAGCAATAATAGTTCTAGTTGTTTTTGAAGTGGCTATTCCATTACCATATCTTAACTTTTCCTCTGCACTGTCTATTAGTTTTTTACCGTTTTCGACCAATAAAGGTCCGGCACCAATTGCATGTTTTATAGGAAATGGAAAATCCGAGTTTAGTATTAAATCTACTTTTGTTCCATTTTTTACATCTTTTAAATATTTTTTATATTTTTTGTCAATTGATAAAACCATGGCACCATCTGGGACCTTATCTATATACCCAATTGCTTTTATTTTGTTGTTTTCAATGATGAAGTATAATTTTTGTTCATCCTTTGGTATCTTTAAGGCAAATTCATCTGTGTATAGCAATACCTCACCTTTTGCCAGTGTGTTTACACCTTTAACTAAAAAGAGCAGATCACCAATGTAAATGTTAATTTCAAGATTTATTCTTTTTATGAAAGCCTCGTTGTTGTATGTCAGTATAAATGATGGTCTTAACCCGTATTTATCTGATAATATTTTTCCGTCTTTTATTACAAGATCAATAGGTAAATTATTTGATGGATCAAAATAATTTGCATTTATTCCAGCAATGCAGCCGTTATTTTTTAATATTTGTCTTAAATCTTCTCTTGTACCAATTCCATTAAGTGGAAATACCGGTATTATTTCAACTTTTTTTGGATCAATTTTTAAATAATTGATTAGATATTTTACTTTGTTAAATGTTTCTACTTTTCGTTCCCAAACAAGTCCATCTTTTATAATCCTTTTTTCTTCTTCTGTAAAGTTTAGGGCAATTTTTACTATATTTTTTTGATATGAAGTAATAGGAACGGGCTTTAATTTGTTGTTTAATATAAAAAGCAAAAATTTGTTTTGGGATTTTTGTAAATTAACATTTCCTATTACTATTGGATCCCCATGTACAGGTTCAACAGTGATGATTAAATCTCTATTTTCCACTTCTAATTTTAAGAATTCTTTTGTTATTTCTGAAGAAAAATACAAAGATAAATTGTTATTTTCAAAATTTATACTTTTTAGTTCAGGGAGAGTATCGTACAATATCTTTTGACCATTTAATGAGTATTCATTAAGTTTAAAATAGTCTTTTATAAAGTCTATATTAACGTATAGTTGACTATCGTTAATTTGATATACGTTTTTAAAAATCTTGTCAAAATTTAACGTAAAATCACCATTTTTACCTATGATAAGATCATTATTAAAAACCATAAATATCTTATCGTTTTTTACAAAACGAAAACCTAGTTGTTTTAATACTTCTTCATTAATCCACACAGATTGCGAATAAAAAGCGTGTTTTTTATAGATTATAGTATGTGCACTTAAAACAAGGGCAATGATTAGAATAAATGCTACAAATATCTTTTTCAAAAATTCACCTCACTTTACAATGTCCAAAATAATATCGAGTTTTTGGACATCGCTGTCACCTATTGTATACGCATCGTTAAGAAGATTAAGGGCACTTTCCACATCACTGTTTTCACTTATGTAAAGTTTTACTATTGTTTCACCTTTTGAGACCTTATCCCCGATTTTTTTGAAAAATTCTAGACCAACTGAATGATCAATTTTGTCTTCTTTTTTAACTCTTCCTGCGCCTAAATAATTACAAGCAACTCCTACTTTTTCCGTATTTATTTTTGATATATATCCGTCTTTGTTTGCCTTAAATTCTACAAAATTGTTGGAAATAGGTAATATATCTTTCGGTTTTTGTACTACATCTGGATTGCCACCTTGTGCGATTATAAATTCTTTAAACTTATTTAAAGCGTCTCCGTTATTTAGCGAATCATACGCAAGTTTATAACATTTTTCATAAGAGTCTTTTCCAGCCAGATAACACATCCATGCGGATAAAGTAAGGCACAATTCAACGAATTTTTTATCTCCATTTCCTTTTAGTGTCTCAATTGCTTCAAGTACTTCCAAAGAATTTCCAGCAAAGAAACCAAGAGGTTCATCCATATTAGTCAAAACGGCAACGGCTTCTTTGTTGTGACTTTTTGCAATACCTACCATGGCATTGGCAAGTTCTCTTGCAGAATCAATGTCTTTCATAAATGCACCTGAACCTACCTTTACATCTAATACAAATGCATCAGCTCCACCAGCAAGTTTTTTACTCATAATACTTGAAGCAATTAAAGAAACTTCGTCTACTGTTGCCGTTGCATCACGTAAAGCGTATATCTTTTTATCTGCAGGTGCAAGATTTGCAGTTTGTCCTACAACGGCTATTTTGTATTTGTTTACATTTTCAAAAAACTCATCTAGCGTTAATGAAGTTTTAAATCCAGGTATTGATTCTAATTTGTCAATGGTACCTCCAGTATGGCCTAAAGCTCTACCTGACATTTTAGCGACTGGAACACCAAGTGATGCGACTATTGGGGCAACAACTAATGTTGTTTTATCACCTACACCACCTGTCGAATGTTTGTCTACTTTTTTCCCTTCTATTTTTGATAAATTTAACATATCACCAGATTTTGCCATTATTTCCGTCAAAATAGCCCTTTCTTCGTTGTTTAAGTGTTTGAAAAATATTGCCATCAAAAATGCGGACATCTGATAATCTGGTATATCTTTATTTACATATCCCATTACCATGTATTCTATTTCTTCCTTATTAAGAGTTTCTCCGTTTCTTTTTTTTAGAATAATATCATACGGTCTCATCTATATTACCTCCCGTTGGTAAAGTAACTATGAATTTTGTTCCTACTCCTTCTTTACTTGAAAACTCAATTACACCATTGTGCTTTTCTACAATTGTTTTTACAATTGATAATCCAAGACCTGTCCCACCCATTTTTCTGCTCCTGGCTTTATCCACTCTGTAGAATCTTTCAAACAGCTTCTTTTGTGCCTTTTCAGGAATACCGACGCCAGTATCCTTTACAATTAGTTTTACACTGTCATTTTCTTTGTATGCTTCAACAGTTACTTTTTTCTCTCCTTTTTCTTTTAGTGAAGTATATTTTACCGCATTATCAACTAGGTTTAGTACCATTTGAGTTAATCTATCTTTATCACCTATAAGTTCGATATTGTCTGGATAGACAAACTCGACTTCAACTTTGTAATCTTTTGCCAATGGTTCTATTATATTTCTTACATGTTCAAGAATCTCGGTAAAGTTGATTTTTTCAAATACAAATTGAGTATTTCCAGATTCTAGTTTTTCAAGATCAAGTAAATCGTTGATTAATCTGGTCATTCTTGCGGCTTCAGATTCAATTATCGTTAAAAATCTTTTTATTAATTCCTTATCTTCAAGGGAATCATCAAGAAGTGCTTCTGCATATCCGTGAATTGAAGTAAGCGGTGTTCGAAGTTCATGAGAAACATTAGAAATAAATTCTTTTCTTACATTTTCCAAAACTCTTTCTTGTGTTACATCATGGAGTATTATAATATACCTTTCATTATCTTGCTCCAGCGTAACAGGTACTATTTTTAATTCGTAATATCTTTTTTCACCATTGACAAAGAGGTTTATTTCGCCGGATTTCAGATCTTTTTTGCTTTGAACTTCTTCGAACATCTGATTTACGTAGTAATCTTCAAAGACTTCGTATAGTTTTCTTCCTTCAACTCCAGGTCTTGTAATATTTCGAGCTTCAATATTGGCGAATGTAATAGTTCCATCTTTTTTCGCTATTATTATAGGATCGACTATATTATTTAAAATAGTCAAGTGGTTTTTTAGTGATAATTCCAATTCGTATATTTTTTCTTCTAAAGCCGTTATTTTCTTTCTGATTTTTTCTGAAATATAAAGAGGAGGAGAATCCCTACCCTCCTCTATCAATTTTTCTATTTTTTTCATTGAAACTTGTAATATATCGTATTCTTTTTTAATTTCCTTTAATTTGTGTATTACAACAAAGAGAGACATTAATAGTACAAATATAGTAATTACCAAATAGAGCATTGATTATTCTTCCTTTCCAGGGTCTCTAAACTTATAACCTTTCCCTCTAACTGTTACTATATATTTAGGATTTGAAGGATCTTCTTCTATTTTTGTTCTAAGTCTTCTGATGTGAACGTCAACAGTTCTTGTGTCACCAAAATAATCGTATCCCCAAAGTTTGTCTAAAAGCACGTTTCTGGAAAATACCTTCCCTTCATTTTCAGCTAGAAATCTTAAAAGATCAAATTCCAATGGGGTTAAATTAACTTTTTTACCCTTTATTTTTACCTCATACTTATCTACATCAATTTCCAAATCTTTTGCAACTATCTTTTTTGGTTTTTCTTCTTTTACTTGAGTGGAAAGCTGCATTCTTCTAAATACAGCTTTGATTCTTGCAAGGAGTTCTCTAATACTAAATGGTTTTGTTATGTAATCATCTGCACCTAATTCTAAACCTAAAACTTTATCAAATTCCTCACCTTTAGCGCTTAAAAAGATTACAGGTGTAAATTTATGTTTCTCTTGACTTCTAATATTTCTTACAAATTCAAAGCCATCCATTCCAGGTAACATTATATCAACGAGAAACATATCCACATCTTTATCTTTAATCTCTTCAAGAGCTTTCTCAGCGTCTTCGACGGGTATAACATCATATCCTTCTTTTTCGAGCGTGAAACTAATTAATTCAAGAATTTCCGGTTGATCATCAATAACCATAACTTTCCTTTTTCCCATAGAAGGAACCTCCTCTCAAATTCAAATGTTAACTGATATCTTCTTGAAACATTATATCATATTTTTTAACAAATTGGAAATACTTGTACATAATTTTGGAACAAAACCTTGTTATAATTAAGTTAAGATTTGGTAAAAGGAGGGATGTTGATGGTTTATTTATTGATACCTATATTGGGGATAGGGCTTGCGTTATTAAATTTTTATTTTGTCACAAAAAAATCCGAGGGAAACGACAAAATGAAGGAGATTTCTCTTGCAATTAGAGAAGGTGCAGATGCGTTTATTTCACATGAATATGCAGTTGTTTTTAAAATATCTATACCCATTGCTATAATTCTTGGTTTTATAACTGCATGGTATGTGTCAGTTTCCTTCTTAATTGGTGCGTTGATGAGTTCACTTGCAGGATTTATAGGAATGAAAATTGCAACTAGGGCAAATGTAAGAGTTTCAAATATTGCACGTGAAACACGTGATTTAAACAAAACATTAAAACTTGCTTTCCAGGGTGGATCTGTTATGGGGTTGTCTGTTGCCTCTTTTGCACTACTGGGGCTTGGTATAGTTTTTTGGATTTTTTCTTATCAACTTGATAAAGAAAATTTAGTAATTATAAAGAATTATTTAGGAATTAATTTTATACCATTTGCGATGACTGTCTCTGGATATTCTTTAGGGTGCTCCATAATTGCCATGTTTGATAGAGTGGGAGGAGGAGTTTATACAAAGGCTGCAGATATGGCAGCAGATTTAGTGGGAAAAACGGAGTTAAAATTACCGGAGGATGATCCAAGAAATCCCGCAACAATTGCGGATAACGTAGGGGATAATGTAGGAGATGTTGCAGGACTTGGTGCAGACTTGCTTGAAAGTTATGTGGGTTCAATACTATCTGCTATAGTTTTAGCATCTTATATTTTTACACTATCTGGTAATTTATACTATGAAACGGTAAAGAAATTAATTTATTACCCGTTTTTGTATACTACTGTGGGGTTGATCGGGAGTATTTTTGGAATTTATTTTGTAATATTAAAGAAAGGATCTGGAAATCCACATAGAGATTTAAACAGTTCTTTGTTTTTATCTGCAATTTTAAGCTTGTTTGGAAATTTTCTTTTGACTAATTATTACTTGTCAGATGTAAAAAATTTGGAAACTTTTGGGTTTAGATTTGGAAAGTTTTCACCATATTTTTCTTCAGTTTTAGGGGTCTTTGTAGGAATTATTATTGGGTTATTGGCGGAATATTACACTTCAGATGACTTTAGGCCTACAAGGGAGTTGAGTTATAAATCAAAGCAGGGATCTGCAATTGTAATATCTGGTGGTTTGGCACTTGGTATGAAAAGTGTATTTTTACCCTCAATATTTTTATTTATAGCGATTTTACTTGCAAATTATTTTTCAGGGTTATACGGTGTTGCAATGGCATCTATAGGTATGCTTTCCTTTGTTGCAACATCGGTTTCCGTTGATTCGTATGGTCCTATTGCGGATAACGCGGGTGGAATAAGTGAAATGGCAAAGTTAGAGGAAGATGTTAGGAAGATTACGGATAAATTAGATATGGTTGGTAATACCACTGCCGCAATTGGTAAAGGATTTGCAATAGGTTCTGCTGCATTGGCTGCTTTGTCACTTTTTGCTTCGTATGTTTTTTCCCAAACATCTCCAGGTACGTTTTTTAATAACGTTTTTGATCTTTTGAATTTAAATATCATAAATGCCAAAACACTTTCAGGGGCTATTTTAGGAGCATCTTTACCGTTTATGTTTAGTGGGATTTTGATAGAGTCTGTTGTAAAAAGTTCAGGATTAATGGTAGATGAAATTAGACGTCAGGTTAAAGAAAAGCCAGGTATTTTGACAGGTGCTGAAAAACCTGATTATCAAACATGCGTTAAGATAAGTGCAGCAGGTGCAATTAAACAAATGAGTAAACCTATATTTATTGCAGTTCTTACGCCTATAATTTCTGGATTTTTACTTGGAACAGAGTTTGTCGGTGGTGTATTGGTTGGAACAACGTTAAGTGGTATAATGTTAGCGTTATTTAGTGCAAATTCCGGTGGTGCGTGGGATAATGCAAAGAAACATTTAGAACAGGGGAAAATTAAAGGGCTTGAGAAAGGCTCAACAGAACACGATGCACTTGTGATAGGAGATACAGTTGGTGACCCATTAAAAGATACTGTTGGACCTAGTTTGGATATTTTGATAAAAATAATGGCTGTTATTTCATTAATTTTGGCTCCTTTATTTTTGGAATTTCACATTTTTTAATGGAGGAGTAATATGAAATTTGCTTTTGGAAGATATGTACCAGGAATTTCCATAATACATGCGTTAGATCCAAGAACAAAAATTATTTCTTCTTTTGTTTTAGTGTCAGCTGTTTTATTTGTACAAAATTTAACAGGGTATTTGATATTCTTTTTTGTGTTTTTGCTTATATCATTTTTGTCAAATATTAGATTTACTTTGTATTTGAGATCTGTGAAAAACATGTGGTTTTTAATATTATTTGCTTCAGTAGTGCAGTATTTTGTCAGTGGACTTGAAATGTCCATTTTTATAGCACTTAGACTTGCATTTGTGGTACTTTTTGCATCTTTTTTAACTTTTACTACTTCACCATTGTTGATTTCAAGAGGGTTATCTGATCTTTTAAAATTTTTTGGTGTAAAAAAAAGATACAGAGACGATTTTGGAATGATTATGACCATTTCTTTTAGATTTATTCCTATTTTGTTTGATGAGGTTGATAGAATAATTAAAGCGCAAATTGCAAGAGGGGCAAAATTTGACCAAAAGGGACTAAAGTATAAACTTCAAGCGATAATTGTGATAATTGTTCCACTCCTTGTTTCGTCGCTAAGAAAAGCAGAGGAAATTTCAATTGCGCTGCAAGCAAGAAAATATGGTTTATTTGAAAGAAAAAGCTATTATAAATTATGTTGGAGTATTCGGGATACTTTATTTTTAATTTTTTCAATTTCTATTTTAATTTTTATTCTTGTATTTAAGTTATAGAGATTGTATAATTAAAATGTTAAACTGTTAAACAAGACTAACTTAAGGGGGTTAGAATATGAAATTAGAAGGAAAAGTTTGTATAATTACAGGTGCAGGTAGTGGAATAGGGAAGGTTGCAGCCTTGTTATTTGCAAAAGAAGGGGCAAAAGTGATAGCTTGTGATGTAGTTGAGGAAAATTTAAAAAAATTAAAGGAGGAAAATGAAAGTATTGATACTTATAAATTAGATGTTTGTGATAGGAGTGCAATTAAGAAAATGGTGGACGAAATAGTCGAAAAATACGGTAAAATAGATGTTTTAGTAAATAATGCTGGAATTACAAGAGACGCTTTATTGTTAAAGATGAAAGAAGAAGATTGGGATAAAGTAATAGATGTCAATTTAAAGGGTGTTTTTAACATGACACAGGCTGTTGCACCAATAATGTTAAAAAATGGAAAAGGAAGTATCATAAATACCTCATCAGTTGTGGGGGTATATGGAAATATAGGCCAAACAAATTATGCCGCAACAAAATCAGGTATAATTGGTATGACAAAGACATGGGCAAAAGAACTTGCAAGAAAAGGTGCACAAATTAGGGTAAATGCAGTAGCTCCCGGGTTTATTAAAACGCCAATGACGGAAAAAGTTCCTGAGAAAATAATACAAGCTTTAAATGAAAAAATACCTTTAAAAAGAATGGGAGAAGCAGAAGAAGTTGCAAAGGTTTATCTATTTTTAGCATCTGATGATTCCTCATACATTACAGGTCAAGTAATAGGAGTGGATGGTGGATTAGTAATTTAAGGCCAGATTTAATCTGGCCTTTTTGAAAGGGGTGAAATTTTGATTTTTACGCTTACGATGAATCCTTGTTTGGATAGGTATTTATACGTTGATAAATTAGTTTTAGATGATACAATTCGCGTAAAAAATGTTGTTGACTATCCAGCGGGAAAGGGTATAGATGTTTCAAGAGTAATTAAAGAACTTGGTGGAGTATCTGTTGCTATTTCATTACTTGGTGGTGAAACTGGGCGAAGAATTGAGGAAATGCTTGATAAAGAAGGTGTTATTTATAGTACTATAAGGGTAGAAGTTGAAACAAGGACTAATATAATAATGGAGACAAAAGAAGGACAGTATAGATTTAGTATGCCAGGTGAAAAGATTTCGAAAAAGAAACTACAAGTGATTCTTGAAGTTTTAAATGCAATTGTTAGAGAAGGTGATGTAATCATAATTTCAGGAAGCCTTCCAAAAGGAGTTTCACCAGATTTTTACACTGGAATAATATTTGCGTTAAAGCAATGGGGAGTATATGTATATTTTGATGCGGATGGTGAGAAGCTTAAGGCGGGACTTCTTGGAAATCCAGATGTTATAAAACCAAATGAACATGAATTTCAAAGACTTGTCGGAAAAAAATTAAAGAGCTTGGAAGATTTTAAAGTAGAAGGTAAGAAGATTTTGAAAAGGTTTAATTTAAAGGAAATTCTTTTAACCTTAGGTGGTAAGGGTGCTATGTTAGTTTCAGAAGATGAATGTTATTATGCAAAGCCTTTGGATGTAGAAGTGAAAAGTGCTGTGGGAGCAGGAGATTCCTTTTTGGCAGCTTATGTGTTAAAAAGAGAACTAGGAAGAAAGGAAGCTTTTAGATGGGCAAATGCCGCTGGAACTGCAGCTGTTATGACGCCTGGCACAGAATTATGTAAAAAAGAAGATGTAATTGATTTGTTAAACATGGTGGAAATAAGTGAAATTTAAAGAATTTCTTAGATAATTTTTAAACCATTCAAGTGTATCAAAGAGTGTCTCTTCAATTGGGCGAGGAGTGTAATTAATCTCTTTTTTCGCTTTTTTGTGTGAAAATTTGTAATTTCTAGTAAGTGTGTGGATTGAGTAAGGTGTAAAAAGAGGTTTTGTATTTGTAAAAAAACCATATATTGCGGCAAGCCATGATATAAAATAGGCAAAGCGTGAGTTAATTGTTTTTGGGGATTTTTTTTCTCCTGTAATTTTGTTTAATAACTTTACAATCCTTTTTATTGAAATAGTCTTGTTTCCTAAAATATAAAATTCCGATTTTTTTCCATAGGTTATTAATTTTATAATTCCATTTGCAACATCCCTTACATCGACAAAGTCAAAGCTGCCATTTATTATGTATTTTAATTTTCCCTGTAAATAGTGTATAAAGAATTTTCCCATTTCAGATGGTTTAAAATCATATGGTCCAATAATACCTGTTGGGCATATTGTTATGATATCAAGGCCGGATTTTGCTGCATTTAAGACTTCGAGTGCAGCAAAAGCTTTTGATTTTCCATAAATTCCAACGGTTTTTTTGGGATTTATTTCTATACTTTCATCAATTGTTGTACCTTTTTTAGGTTCTATAAATGCGTGTACTGAACTAACGTAAATTATTTTTTTGTTAAGCCTTTTTCCAATATTTAATATGTTTTTTGTACCATTTATATTAACAGAAAAGACTTGTCTTTTTTCCCATGGAAGGATTGAAATAATTGCAGCAAGATGTATTATTATATCGGCATCCTCTGCTATGTTTTTTACCAAATTATAATCTCTAACATCACCTTTTATAATTTTCACATCTAAATCCATTAAACTTTCGCATTTATCACTTGGGTGAACAAGAGTTACAACTTTTTCACCATTACATATTAATTTCCTTATTAAGACATTCCCCAAATGTCCAGAACCACCTGTTATAAATATCATTTTTTCACCTTCTTAAATAGTTTAGATTTTAAATCATTTATATTATAAACTATTTATAAAATAAAACAAAATTATTGGCTAAGTTATTAAAGCCGATTATGAACAGTTATTTAAAAAATTTTTTGTTTTTGGTGTAAAATTAAGAAGAGTTATTTTTTGGAGATATTTCTAAGAAGTAGTTCAAATCCTTTATTTATAATTTCTAGTTCTTTATCTGGGATCTTTGAAATAGTAAAATCTATTATTTTGTAAAAATCCTTTGAAAAACTTTCAAAGAGCTTTTTACCATTATTGGTGGGGGAAATAAGTATGAGCCTTCTATCTTCACTTGAACGGTTTCGTTTAACCAATTTTTTATTTTCCAATTTGTCAATAAGTACGGTAATAGCACTTTTGGAAAGTCCCATTTTTTCAGAGCAATATTTCATAGATACAGGTGAGTTAAAATTGACGAATAAGAATAAGTAGAATTCATTTGTTGTCATCTTCGAAAAAGTGCTATTTTGTTGAAAAAACTGTGTAAAGTTGACTACTAAATTAAAAATTGATTCGAATATTTTTTTCTTATCCATTATTTTCCCCCTAATTATATTATAACATTTTGTAAGAAAGGAGGAATATTTGTGTTAGATGGTAAAAAGGTTAGATTAAGGGAATACAGAAGGGAGGATTTAGAAAAAGCAAGAAAGATGGTGAACAATGTTTTAAAATACACAATACCCGGTATTCCATATCCTCTGAGGGTAGAAGATGAAATAAAATGGTATGAGGGTTTTAATGCTTTTTCTGATAACTATTCTTTTGCAATTGAGTTAAAAGAAAGCAATGAGTATATAGGAGGATGTGGTGTTAATAAGGTAGATTGGAAGAATTCGGTGTGTGAACTTGGTATTTTTCTTGGAATGTCTTACTGGAATAAAGGATATGGAACAGAAGCAATGGAACTTTTAGTAGATTTTGTGTTTAAAGAAATGAATATTAATAAGATAAAGTTACATGTCTATTCTTTTAATCAAAGGGCTATAAGGAGTTATGAAAAACTTGGTTTTAAAAAAGAGGGAGTTTTAAGGGAAGAGTTATTTAGGGATGGAAAATATTGGGATGTAATTGTAATGGGACTTTTAAGAAGAGAATGGGAGTAATCTTAACATTTCTTAATATAATTTAAAATATTTTAAATAAATTTTTGAGAGAATCCTCCTGGAGACTAAAAACAGGAGGTGTTTTTTATGAGAAAGTTTCTTGTGTTAATTCTTTTTGTATTTACTGTGTTTTTATTTTCGGAAACTCTAGTGATAAAGGGTTCAAATACCATATTTCCTATCGCACAGCTTTGGATTGAGAAATTAAAAACGATTTATCCTGATCTTGAAATAACATTAGAAGGAGCAGGTTCATCTACGGGAATAGCAGCTTTATTTAACAAAACTGCGGATATAGCGAATGCAAGTAGATGGTTAAAGGAAAGTGAAATTGCAAAGATGCACAAAGAAGGAAGATATTTTATACCTATTGTTATAGGATATGATGGTATTGCCATAATTGTAAATAAAAATCTGAACTTAGAAAAAATATCGTTAAATACTTTAAAGAAGATATATACTGGAAAAATTAGATATTGGAATCAGGTTGATCCAAATTTACCTAAAAAACAAATACAGATATATTCAAGAAACACAGCATCTGGAACTTTTGAAACATTTGAAAAAATTGTTTTAAACAAAGAAAAGATGGCACCGTGGGTACGTATGGTTGAAAGTACAAGATTTGAATTGGAAACAGTTGAAAAGAATCCATATGCAATAGCATACGTTGGCATTGGATATGTTACAGATGATGTGAGAGTGTTAAAGGTTGAAGATATTTTACCAACAAAAGAAAATATTTTAAATGGAGTTTATCCAATCTCAAGAGCACTTTATATGTTTTTGGATGCAACAAATGGATATCCAGATTCAGGAGCTATAAAAAAGTACATTACGTTTGGATTATCTAAAGAGGGGCAAGAATTAGTTGAAAAAGCTGGATATGTAGCAGCATACGGATTTTAGGAGGAATTATATGAGAAATATAAAATATTATTTTCAGTTGACTTTAATATTTACATTCGCGCTGTTTTCCATTGCAGCGCTCATCTTTTTGATATTTTTCATAGTAAAGGAATCCTTGCCCGCAATTGTACATTTAAAAATAAAACCTTTTATAAGTTTGTATTGGTATCCTACTTACGATCCACCAGAGTTTGGAATGCTTGCACTTATAGTGGATACATTGCTTGTTACTGTACTTTCTTCTGTGATTACCATTCCACTTGGTTATTTTATTTCCTTTTATTTGCATACATATGCAAGTGATAGAGAAAAACATATAATAAAATACATTATTTCAGTTTTATCTGGTGTTCCATCAGTAATTATTGGTGCAGCAATTTTAATATTTGTTTCTCCTATTTTACTTAATTTTGATATTTGGTCAACAGAAAATCTTTTCCTTGCTGTATTAGGGTTATCTTTCCTTTCGTTGCCTTATTCAGTATCATTAATGACGGATTCGTTAGAAGATGTACCTAGAGAGCTAGAAGAAAGTTCGCTGGCACTTGGTGCAAGTAAATTTATTACAACACTAAAAATAACAACAAAGGCTTCTATAAATGGAATACTTAATGCTGCGGTATTAACTATAAATAGGGTTATTGGTGAGACAATGGTTGTATTACTAGTTGGTGGTGGCGCGGCAATAATTCCCACTTCAATTTTTGATCCAATAAAACCTCTTACTGCGGCAATTGCAAGTGAAATTGGAGAAGCAGGTGTAAATAGTATGCATTATCATGCTTTGTTCCTTGCTGGTTTAATACTCTTATGTATATCTTTAATACTTACTTATTATGCAAAGAAAAGGGGTAGAATAGATGGATAGGTTTATGAATTATTTTTTAAAGGTATTAACTTATTTTGTGGTTTTTTTGATATTATCACTTATTATGTCTGTAATATTCGATGGTATAAGGTATTTTTCTTTGGATTTTTTTACTGAATATCCATCAGATGGAATGAAAAAAGGAGGGATTTTTCCGGCGATCTTGGGAAGTTTTTATATAGTGACTGTGAGTGCAGCCTTTTCAATACCACTTGGGATTTTTACAGGCGTTTTTTTAGAAGAATATAAAAATAGTATTTTATCTAGGATAGTTGATTGGGCTGTAACTTCTTTGAGTGGGCTTCCTTCAATTGTATTTGGACTTTTTGGATATGCTATGTTTTCCATTGCGTTGGGATTTGGAACAAGTGTTCTTTCTGCTTCACTTACGCTCTCTTTAATGACGTTGCCTGTTATTTCTTCTTCGGTTAAGGAGGCTTTATCGAGTTTACCAAATGAGTTGAAAGAATCAGCTTATGCGTTAGGTGCAAAGCAAAATGAGGTGATTTTTAAAGTTTTAATTCCTGCGGCAAGAACACGGATAGTTACTGCTTCTTTGATAGGTTTTGGTAGAACTTTAGGGGAAACCGCTCCAATCTTAATTACTGGTGCTGTCTTTTACGCAACTTCATTACCCAAAAACATCTTCTCTCCAGTTATGACTTTGCCCACACATATTTACTATCTTATAGCTGCATATGGGAAGAGTTCAATTTGGATGGCTAGCGCAAGTGCGGCATTACTCCTGATTTTTGTTTTAATTTTATATTTTTTAGCTTTTAAAATTGGAGGTATCAAGAGATGATTGAAATAAAGGATTTTAGTGCATACTATGGCGATAAAAAGGTGGTAAAAGATGTAAGTTTTAATGTGGCAAAAAATAAAATTACCGCTATTATTGGGCCATCTGGTTGTGGTAAGTCAACACTTTTGAGGAGTATCAATAGAATAAATGACACGATTCCTGGATTTAGAGTTGAAGGTCAAATATTATTTGAGGGAAAAGATGTCTATAGAGAAATAGACGATATTACTATTTTGAGAAAGAAAATTGGAATGGTATTTCAAAAACCCGTACCTTTTCCTATGAGTATATATGATAACATTGCATTTGGATTGAAAATACATGGTATAAAAGGAAAGAATAAATTGGACGAAATAGTAGAGAAGTCTCTAAAGCAAGCAGCTCTATGGGATGAGGTAAAACATGAGTTAAAAAAAAGTGCAAATGCTCTATCGGGAGGTCAACAACAAAGACTTTGTATTGCAAGAACTCTAGCTATCGAACCAGAGGTATTGCTTTTAGATGAGCCAACTTCTGCTTTGGATCCAATTGCTACTCAAAAGATAGAATCTCTATTGGAAAAATTATCTGAAAGTTATACAATAGTAATAGTAACTCACAACCTTGCACAGGCAATAAGGATATCAGATTATATTGCTTTTATGTACCAGGGAGAATTAGTGGAGTTTTCAGATACTTCTTCTATGGTGAAAAAGCCAAAATCGAAATTAACAGAAGCGTATTTGAATGGAAAAATAGGTTAAGGAGTGATAAGATGGAGACATTACATTTTGAAAGAGAATATGCACTTTTGAAAGCAGATATTTCAAAGATGTTGTCTTTTGTTTCAAAATCATTTGAAAGTTCAATCGATTCGTTAGAGTTTTTAGACGTAAATCTTGCAAATAAAGTTATAGAAGATGATGATGCAATAGATCTTTTAAATAGGGAAATTGAAGAGAAGATTTATGAGATTATAGCAAGATATAATCCCAAAGCAAAAGATTTAAGATATGTGATTACGATGATAAAATTTTCGAATAATTTGGAAAGAATTGCCGATTTGTCCTGTAATATAGCTGAGAAGGTTTTGGATGTTACAAAAAAAGGAATAAAATACAGGATAATTAAAGAGATAAAGGAAATGTTTGGCGTTGCATTGAAAATGCTTCACGATACATTTTTGGCGTTTTCAACAAAAGATGTAAAACTTTTAAAGAAGATATGGGAACGCGATAAAGAATTAGATAGAATAGAGATTGAAATAAGGGAAAAATCGAAATTGGAAGAGAAAGATATAATGATTACTAACATACTAATTGCAAGAGATCTTGAAAGGATTGGAGATCATTTAAATAATTTGTGTGAGGAAATTGTTTACATTGAAACAGGTAAAGAATTAAAGGAGTTAGATATATGAAAAAAATATTAATAGTTGAGGATGATCCTTTGATAAGAGATGTATTAAAGAAATATATTGTATTAGAAGGATTTGAAATTGATGAAGTTGAAAGTGTTTTTGATTTGAGAAAAAAATTGGAGGAAGGAAAATACGATTTAATACTGTTAGATATAATGTTGCCGGATGGATTATCTACAGATGAACTACCTGAAATTAAGGTAGAGTATCCCGAAGTTGGAATTATTATAATTTCTGCAAAGGATAGTGATAGTGATAAAATATTTGGATTGGAAATAGGAGCTGATGATTATATTACAAAACCTTTTAATCCAAGAGAGGTAGTGGCGCGAATAAAGGCTTATTTTAGAAGGGTTTCCGGGAAGAAAGAAGTACTGCGCTTTGGTAATTTGGAAATATACTGTGATGATTATGTGGTATTAAAAGAAGGTCAAGAAGTGGATTTGACGGCTAAGGAGTTTGAGATTTTATGTCTACTTGCAAAAAATCAAAATGTTGTTTTTTCGAGAAATAGAATATTAGATTTAGTGTGGAAGGATGAGTTCATTTCCGATAGAGTGGTGGATGTACATATAAGTAATATAAGAAACAAATTGGGGAAGGAATGGATAATTACTGTTAGAGGAGCAGGTTATAAATTTAATGCGAGGGGATATAATGGAAGACTTTAGTTTTTTTGAAAATTTCGATGATGCGATAATAAAACTCGATTTTTTGAAAATTTTAAATTCTAACGAAGTTGCGAAATCTCTTGGTTTTTTTGAAGGAAATGACATACTGTCGGTTTTTACTTTTGAGAAAGTTGATGTAGTGGTGGAGAAAATAATCAAAAAAGAAAATTTTATGATAGAAGATAAGTTTTATTTCTTTTATCTTTCAGATGAAAGATATGTTCGACTAAAGTATTTTAACGGTTTTATTTATATTAAAGATTTAACAGATGAAATGAGAATTAATGAGGCAAAAGTAAATTTTACGACATCTGTTTCACATGAACTTTTTACACCACTTTCTGTTATAAAGGGGAATTTGTATCTATTAAGGGATACTTTTGGAGATATAGAACCTTTGGAACAAATGGAACATGCTATAAAACGCATGGAAAGGATAATTAAGCAGTTAAAAATTATCGCAATGTTGGAACTTGGTATGTATACTCCACAGAAAAATGTAGTTGATGTGGAAAAAATCTTAAAAGAAATTTTAGAGGAATTTTCTGAAAGGATTAATAAAAAAAGATTGTCTTTTGAAATATCAGTATTTCAAAAGGAATTTTTTAATGATGGTTTTATGTTATACACAATTTTAAAAAATATTATTTCTAATTCTATAAAGTACTCTTATGAAGATTCCAAAATTTATATTACCGTTGAAAAAGATAAAATACGTGTTAAAGATCGTGGAATTGGAATAAAAAAAGAAGAAGTTGAAAAAGTTACAGAAAGATTTTATAGAAGCAAAGATGCTATTAAAATGGCATATGGTTCTGGATTAGGATTATCAATTGTAAAGCATATTTGTAAGATTTTAAATTGTGAGCTTAAGATAAACTCCGATTATTTAATAGGTACGGAAGTTATAATTTGCTTTGAATAATGTAATATTGCAATGCGGTTATTGCTGCACCAAGTTCTATGTTACTTTCAATTCCTCTATATACAATTGGTATGGGTTCTTTACTAACAGATAGAACTTTTTTTTGTAGAACTTGCGAAAACCAAGGGGTAACTCCCTCACCTGTCAAAATTATTTTTTTGGGTGATAAGAGTTTAAACGTGTTGATAATAGACACGGTTAGATGTTTAAATACATCTTCATAAATTATTTCAGCTTTCTTTTTGAAATTTTTATATAATTTTCTTATTTCTTTCAAATCTATTTCGTATTGTTCCTCATTTTCTATAAATTCTGTAATTTTTAAGTCTCTAAATTTATATTTTTTTAGTATAGCGTATTCTGATGCAAGAGTTTCAAGACAACCTGTTGAACCACAATAACATTTTTCATTGCCACCTGCGTAAAAGTGTCCCAGTTCTATTATTTTTTTATAGTTTTTATTGAAATAGTCTAATGATTCTAGGTAGCAAGCACCAATACCTGTTCCATAGTTTAAAACAAGTATTTTTTCTCCAGCGTGATTTACAAATTCTTCCGTTGCTATTGCTTCAACATCATTTAAAATTGTAAATGAGATATTACCAAAATGCTTTTTAATGATATCTTTTGGTGAGTAGTCTTTAAGTTTTAATATATAGGAATTAACTTTTTTATCAATTACATTACCAGAAAATGCTATGCCAATAGATTTTATTTTGTCTTTTAGACTTAGCTTTGAGAGTACGGAATCTAGTAGCTTGGAAATGTTTTCATTTCCCATATATTCTTTTGTGATCTTCAATGCATTTTTTTCTAAGATTTCAAATTTTGAGTTAAATATTGTGGCATTTATGTAATCTCTTCCCACTTTTATTCCAACTGAATACCAATAATTTGGATTTAAAAGTACATATTGGGTTGGTCTTCCAAGACCAATACTTTTTCTATTGGAAATTAGAATGTAGTCTTTTATTTTTTTTAATGTAT
The DNA here is from genome assembly GCF_018588215.1 of Thermosipho sp. 1244. Classification (NCBI taxonomy): domain Bacteria; kingdom Thermotogati; phylum Thermotogota; class Thermotogae; order Thermotogales; family Fervidobacteriaceae; genus Thermosipho; species Thermosipho sp. 1244. The sequence goes on along the minus strand of NZ_LNGA01000030.1, from coordinate 78,998 downwards.
ATGAAAGGGTGGAAGATGTAATGTTTAATACGTTTTCAAGTTCTTTTCTACTTGTTTCTTTTTTAATAAGTAATTCTAAAAGTATTTTTTTTGTTGTAGTAAGTTCCATTAAACCACCTCTTTTATGATTTGCAAATATCTTTTTAAATGTGAAGTTGTTAAGAATTTTTCCTTTACACTCTTTATGGCATTTTTTCCCAGTTCATCTTTTAAACTTTTGTCTGAAATTATTTTATACAATGCGTTTGAAAGTTCATTAACTTCTGTGTTTAAATACCCATTGTATCCATCAATTACTTGTAATTTTATACCACCAACAGGTCTTGCAACTATAGGATTTCCTTTCCATAACATTTCTGCAATTACAAGACCAAATCCTTCTTTAGTTGCTGTGTGGAGTCCTGCAGTAGAAATGGTTTGAAATGCATTAACTTCTAAATGTCCTACACCTTTTAAATCAGTTAAAAAGTGTATATCAGGATCTGTTCCTGCATATCTTAAAATATCTTCAAATAAAATCCAACCTTCTGGGTCATCTTTTGCCATTGCAGAAACTATTAAAAGTTGAATGTCAGATTTTTCTTTTAAAATTCTATAAACATCAATAGCACTTTTTAAATCTTTCCAGGGATCAAATCTTGCTACAACGGTAATTATCGGTCTTTCAAGATCTATGTTGTACCTTTTTGCTATTTTTTGTATTTGGTCTTTCGAGAGCTTTTTGTTTTTATCACTTAGTGGATCTATGCTTGGCGGAAATTCTATGGCAATTTGTTCAAAAGGCTTTTGTATGTATTCTTCAAGATGAAATAATGCCTTTGAATATTTATCATATGCCATGGGTATTATTTTATTCCATATCTTTTTATTTGGCGTAGAAGTGTCTATATGACATCTCCATATGTATTTACCCTCTTTAAATATTGGAATTAAGTAAGGTTGTGGATCATGTATAATTATAACATCTGCATCTAAATCTAAATTCTTTGCATTTTCTTTATTTATTTTAACATAAAGATCAAGTTCTTCATCAATTAAATCAACTTTGGCACCTTGAAATGCATTGTGTAGTTTCTTTGTCACATTGAAAAACTCCATAGGTGCTTCAAGTATTTCCCATTGGGTATTTATACCTAAGTCGTTCATTAAGGGAATTAAGGTGTATAAAAGCTCAGCAACTCCACCACCGTATGATGTTGCATTTACGTGTACTATTTTTAGATCTTTTAAGTCCTTTGCCATTTCAAATAACTCTTCTACATCTTCTTTGGCAATTTTTAAGTAATCTTTTATACTTTTTTGAGGAAGTTGTACCTTCATATATAAACACCTCCAAGTTTTTTTGATTATCGAAATAATTCTAACACATTAATTGTATTTGAAAAATAGAGCAAATTTAAGCAATTTGAAGTAATATATAATTTAAAATATGTATTTAAGGATAATTTAGAATAATATATTATTTTTCTATTAATTTCTAAGTGTAAATCTTTTTATTTGAAACATTTCCAATATTAAATATTTTGAGTTATACGGTATTATAAGAATATATTTTTGATTATTGATAAAATTCTGAATCTTATATAATTTAGATTTTTCCATGGTATTATGTTACTATTACTTTGAACATCAAAAAAAGGAGGTGTTTTAATATGAAAAAACTGTTTGTTTTGAGTATGTTGGTATTTGTGTTTGCTTTTTCATTTGCTATTACTACCATAACAATGACATCGGGTGGGGTTGGAAAAGAACTTGAGGTACTTTATGCTCAGTTAAAAGAATTTATGAAGCAAAATCCAGATATCGTTGTAACTGTAATTCCAATGCCTGATTCGTCAACAGAAAGGCATGATTTATACGTTACATATTTGGCTGCAGGAGAAAGTGATCCAGATGTTTTGATGCTAGATGTTATTTGGCCACCAGAATTTGCTCCATTTTTAGAAGATTTAACAGCTGATTATGATTATTTCGAATTGAACAAGTTTTTACCTGGAACTGTAAAGTCTGTTACTGTAATGGGAAGAATTGTTGCAGTGCCTTGGTTTACAGATGCGGGTCTTTTGTACTACAGAAAGGATTTGCTTGAGAAGTATGGTTACAAAAAACCACCTGAAACATGGGACGAACTTGTAGAAATGGCTAAAAAGATCTCAAAAGCAGAGGGAATTGAAGGCTTTGTTTGGCAAGGAGCAAGGTATGAAGGACTTGTTTGTGATTTTATGGAGTACTTGTGGTCCTTTGGTACAGACGTACTTGATGAAAATGGTAATATTATTGTAAACAATCCAAAAGCTATTGAAGCATTACAATTTATGGTAGATCTAATTTATAAAGATGGAATTTCACCTGAAGGTGTGACTACGTATATGGAGGAAGATGCACGAAGGATATTCCAGAGTGGTAATGCAGTCTTTATGAGAAATTGGCCGTATGCATGGTCACTTGCAAATTCAGATGATTCTCCAATTAAGGGAAAAGTTGGTATTGCTCCATTGCCAAAAGGTCCTGGTGGAAAGCATGCTGCAACTTTAGGTGGTTGGAATTTGGGAATAAATGCAAATTCTTCTCCAAAAGAAAAAGAAGCTGCTAAGAAATTAATAAAGTTTTTAACAAGTTCAAAGGAACAGTTGTATAAGGCGGTAAATGCAGGACAAAATCCAACAAGGATGGAAGTATATGATGTGCCAGAATTAAAAAAGGCAAATCCATTTATGGTCGAATTGTTTGATGTATTTATTAACGCTTTGCCAAGACCAAGGGCGGTAAATTACGCTGAAATTTCAGATTCAATACAAAGGCATGTACATGCTGCTTTAACAAGGCAGGTAACTCCAGAACAAGCTATAAAGGATCTTGAAAAAGAATTAAAAATGCTTCTTAATAAATAAAAAAATCTGGGGGGGAATCCCCCCCTGATTTTAATGTGAGGTGGTAGAGGAATGAATAAAAAAGAACCAGTTGTGGCCTTTTGGATGATCTTTCCTGCCATTTTTGTGATCTCAGTTATTGCGTTTTTCCCGTTGTTCAAGACATTTTACGATAGTTTTTTTGACTTTGGATTGAATCCTATGTTTAAAAGAGAGTTTGTTGGTTTTGGAAATTATATTAAACTATTTAATGATAGTAGATTTTGGGCGGCATTTAAAACAACAATAATTTTTACAGTTGTTTCTGTGTTGCTTGAAACTGTTTTGGGACTTTTGATTGCTTTAGTGGTGCATCAAAATTTTAAATTTAGAGGATTAGTAAGAGCTGCTATGTTAATTCCATGGGCGATTCCCACAGCAATTTCTTCTCAAATGTGGAGATGGATGTTTAACGATCAATTTGGTATTATTTCTAAGTTGTATGAGGCTCTAGGAATAATAAAACCTGGGACTCCAATTTTGGGAAGACCGGGACTTGCTTTATGGGCAATTATACAAGTGGATGTATGGAAGACTACACCGTTTATGGCACTACTTATTTTAGCAGGGTTACAGTTAATTCCAGAACAATTATACGAAGCTGCTAAAATTGATGGGGCTAACATGGTACAGAGATTTTTTAAAATTACCCTACCTCAAATTATGCAAACTATTGGGATTGCTTTAATATTCAGAACTTTAGATGCATTGAGAGTTTTTGATGTTGTATATGTTATGACGCGTGGGAGTGTAGGTACCGAAACATTATCTGTGTATAATAGGTCTCTTTTGATGGACAGGGCTTTTACAGGAAGATGGTTTGGATACGGTTCTAGTCTTTCTGTGGTCATTTTTTTGTTGATTTCCATTTTTGCGATAATTTATATTAAATCGTTAAAATTGCAGATTGACTAAGGAGTGAGAATCGTGAAATATAAAAGAGTGATTTATAAATTTTTCTTGTACTTAGCAGTTATTTTGATTTTTATATGGTGTGTTTTTCCGTTTTATTGGGCTATTGTGTCATCTTTAAAACCGGACAAGGATTTATTCGAATTAAATCCTTCACTTTTCCCAAGGCAAATTACATTTGAAAATTATATAAAAGTCTTTTCTGAAAGGCCTTTTCATATAAATATTTGGAATAGTATTGTTGTTTCAGGAATTACTACGTTGTTTTCACTGGCAATTGGTTCACTTGCTGCATACGCAATTGCAAGACTTAAATTTAAGGGAAAAATAGTTGTTATGTCTTTAATTTTGGCAGTTAGTATGTTTCCACAGGTATCTATTTTGGGATCTTTGTTTGTGATTTTAAGAAAGTTTAAGTTAATAAATACGTATGCGGGACTTATTTTTCCATACGTTTCTATGACACTTCCGTTGACTACTTGGATTTTACAGAATTTTTTTAGAGAACTTCCTAAAGAAGTTGAGGAATCAGCTGCCATTGACGGTTGTTCAAGATTTAGAACTTTATGGTCTATTGTTTTACCTATGTCTGCTCCAGGGCTTGTGGCTACCGGACTTTTAACTTTTATATCAGCTTGGAATGAATTTTTATATGCACTTACATTTATGCAAAGGCCCAGTAAATATACGGTTCCAGTGGCAATTGCATTGTTTAAAGGTGCTTCACAGTATGAAATACCGTGGGGACAGATTATGGCAGCTGCTGTAATTGTTACTACCCCATTGGTAGCACTTGTGTTGATTTTTCAAAAGAAGATTATTGCAGGTCTTTCTGCTGGATCTGTTAAGGGGTGATTTTTTTGAGAAATTTAACTATTAAGAGATTTAATAAACTATACGATGAAGGTAAAATAACTTCTGAAAAATTGGTGGAATTTTATTTGGAACGTATTTCAAGTATTTCTTTAAATGCTGTTTTGGAAATTAATCCAGATGCCTTATTTATCGCAAGAGCAATGGATGAGGAAAGAAAAAATAACAAAAAACGGAGTAACTTGCATGGGGTTCCAGTAATAATCAAGGGAAATATTGATACAAAAGACAAAATGCAAACAACAGGAGGTGCAAAGGCACTTTTAGGAAATTATGCGAATAATGATGCGTTTTTAGTAAAAAAATTAAGGGAATCTGGAGCGGTTATAATTGGTAAGGCAAATTTAACTGAATTTGCAAATTTTGTGTCATATGAGATGCCTAATGGATATAGTAGGTTGGGTGGTCAGACAAAAAATCCATATGGAAATTTTGATGTTGGTGGATCAAGTTCAGGATCTGCAGTGGCTGTTGCAGCTGATTTTGCGCTTGTTTCAATTGGTACTGAAACATCAGGCTCAATACTTTCACCTTCAAGTAGCAATTCCTGTGTTGGATTAAAACCAACCGTTGGTACAGTGAGTAGAAATGGTATTATTCCCATATCATATACGCAGGATACGGCTGGACCTATAACTAGAACAGTTGAAGATGCATTTGAGGTATTTAGGATTATATATGGTTTTGATTTAAATGATCCTGCAACTTATATAGTAAAAAATAAAAAAGTTCCAGAAAAGATAAAAGAAATATCTGATTATTCTGGAATGGTTTTTGGATATAGCAAACAATTTTTTAATTGGTTGACACATGAACAGATTTTGTTATTTAAAGATAGTTTGAAGAAGGTTGAAAAATTAAATGGAAAAGTAGTTGAAATAAAGTTTGAAAATCTTGATAAGATAAATAATATAAATGTTTTATTTTATGAATTTAAGCATGGAATAAATAATTATTTGAAGGATAAAGATTTGCAAGTTAAAACGTTAACAGATGTAATTAATTTCAATTTTGAAAATAAAGATGCAATTCCATATGGACAAAGTATTTTATTAAGATCAGATACAACAGATATTAATGAAAGAAAATATATAGAGTCATTATTAAATGATAGAAAGTATGCAAAAGGGGGAATAGATTGGTTATTTGAAAAATATAACTTAACAGCACTTTTATTTCCCGCAAATTATGGTGCTCACATAACTGCAAAAGCAAAATATCCTTCAATAACTGTACCTGCTGGGTATACCGATACAGGACCTTTTGGATTAACTTTTTCTGCAAGAGAATTTGAAGAGGAAAAATTATTTTCTTTAGCATACTTATTTGAAAAGAATTTTCCAATAAGAAAAATACCACTTGAAAAATAAGTTATTCTTAATTGAGAGCAAATCTCTATTTAATCGGTGGTGAGGATGTGAAGATTTGGATTTTGATGAATGATAAATCCAAAAGTGGGTTCTATTTTGAACATGGTTTTAGTGCATTGGTTGAGTTCAAAGGAAAAAAGATCCTTTTTGATACAGGGCAAAGCGATCTTTTTCTAAAAAATGTAGAAAAATTAGGTTTGAATCTTTTGGATTTAGATACAGTTGTTATAAGTCACGGACATTATGATCATGGAAATGGATTGGAATTCTTATTAAAAAAAGTTGGACCTAAAAAAATTTATGTTGGAGATGGATTTTTTAACCTTAGGTATAGTGGAGAAAAGTATGCTGGTATTAAACATAATAGAATTTTCTACGAGAAAATTGGCGGAAATTTTGAGATTGTGCAAAATGATTTGGAAATATTTAAAGGTGTTAAGATTATTACAGCAGCACCTTTGAAAACTTCCGAATATTCAGAGAAAAAATTTAAAATTGGTTCTAAAAAAGAACGAGATTTATTTAATGATGAATTGTACCTTTTTATTGAATCATCAAATGGTGCTGTTATACTTACAGGTTGTTCTCACAGGGGAATAATAAATATAATTTTGCATTTATCAGAAAAAAGTAGAATTAAGGCAGTTATCGGAGGATTTCATCTTTTAAATAAGACAAATGAGGAACTTTTACAAATTTCAAAGATGTTGAGTACTTTTCAAATTGATGCGCTTTATCCTTGTCATTGTACGGGAGATGTTGCAATTGACATTTTTAAAAAGAACCTAAAAACAAAAGTTTATGAATGTCTTGCAGGGAGTGTATTTGAGTTTTAGTTATGGAATTTTGTATGAGAATATTCTTTTATTATGGATATAAGCCGAATTATAAATTTAAAGTGATAATTCATATAATTAAAAAAGAAAAATGAAGAAGCTATTCAAATTTTAGTTCAAAAATTTATACTATAGTACAACATGCCAGTATGGCGTTATTTCTTATCTTCTTGATCCTACTTTGTTTTATTCCATAAATTGTACATTCCTAAATTGTTTTAATTTTTCTCTAAAGGCTATGTATTCTAAAATAGATAAAAACTTGTTACAAAGGAGGAGTACATAGCATGAAAATCGAAAATATTATACCACAATTTCTTATAGAAAATGAAGAGAAAATGAGAAATTTTTTCACCTGATTTTATAATATAATAATGGAATATGGATAACAAAAGAGCATATCGAAAATGTCTATATGAAAAGGAATCTTGGAAAATTAGGGAAGTTGGAGAAAGTAAACAAAAAACTGAAAAGGAAAGCTAAAGTAGTAGGAGCTTTTCCAAATGAAAGATCACTTTTAAAATTAAAAGTAGCAATTTTACATGCCATTAACGAAGAATATTTATTTGGAAAAATATACTTGTCTATGGATTATTAATCTGTTTTAGAATACAGGAGTTTTTTACAGAATTTTCTTGACAGAACCGTTTATTATTTCTTCCATTCAGTTAAGTTGATAAGATGAAAGTTTCCTTGTTTTCAAGATTTTTTGTCTTTTAACAATAATGTTTTTCATTATTTTTAATAATATTAAGTTTAATTTTCTATAGTTAATCATGTGTTTTATTTATGTGAAGAATATATAGTTAAATTATTATAATATCATAATTATGTTATTTTATATCAAATAGTGTATTTTCTTTTATTAAATAGAAAATATCATTCATTATGAATAAAACATAAAATTACGTAATATAAAATAAAATAATATTTAATATAATTTGTGAATTATAAACAAATTAAAATAAATTAACTAATAGGTTTTCCGTTTACATAAATTCATACAAAATACCTTGTTTAATAAAATATCGATTGTAACTAATTGTAACGTTTGGGTTAAGGTGAAAAATATAAGGAATATTCGATGACCTTTTCCGTTAACAAAAAAAGCTTGTATATGGCTTAAAATAACGTGTTTACTTTCGAGTAACTTCCAGTTAATCAAAACGAAAATAATGTGGTTTATAATAATTTATGAGGTTCTTAATTGGTTTAGAACATACCTATGAGGAATGGAAACTATTACGTTTTCGTAGCCGTAACTTCTGTAAACTGGTTTAGAACATACCTATGAGGAATGGAAACAAATTGCGATATCAGCTCTTGTATCTGCGTTTTTGGTTTAGAACATACCTATGAGGAATGGAAACATGTTCTTAGGGAACAAGGAATTGAGGTGGTAACAGTTTAGAACATACCTATGAGGAATGGAAACTTGCCTTCGTTTTTTACAACTTTTAATTTTAACATATTAACGTTTAGAACATACCTATGAGGAATGGAAACTCAACTATTGTTTCGTTTACAAATATTGGCAGATATGTTAGTTTAGAACATACCTATGAGGAATGGAAACTTCTTATCCCTCCTTTCTTTTTTTGTTCACATCTTGTTTAGAACATACCTATGAGGAATGGAAACTTGCTAAACCAACGTTGTTGTCTTTGTTTAATGTTGGTTTAGAACATACCTATGAGGAATGGAAACCGGAGGATTCTTGTTGCTCTTGGGTAGGAGTTAAATTCGAGTTTAGAACATACCTATGAGGAATGGGATATAAAATTTTTATTTGAAAAATTTTTTTATTTTGTCAGATTTTTTTGTTTTAGATCGTAATTATAAATGAAAGAAGAATTAATTTGGAGGGAATTTTATGTATGTTATTATGATTTACGATGTTAATAGAAAAAGGGTTTCAAAAGTTTTAAGAATTGCTAGAAAATATTTACGTTGGGTACAAAGATCTGTTTTTGAGGGTAGAATAACAGAGAAAGATTTTAATGAATTGAGAATGGAAATACAGAACATAATTGTTGAAAATGAGGATAGTATATATTGGTATATTTTAAAAAAAGAATTTGTTCCTTATAGGCACTATATTGGTGAACCCAAATCAACAATTTCCAGTATTATATAGGGGGGAATTTATGGAAACATTATATATTTTTACCGATGGTGAAATCAGAAAAAAAAATAATGCAATGTATTTGGTTCCAAAGTCTAAAGAAAAAAAGCCAATGATTGTTCCATTAAAAAATGTTAGTTCTATTATGATTTTTTCAGAAGTGAGTATAAATAAAAAATTTTTAGAAATGCTATATAAAGAAGAAATACCACTGCATTTTTTTGGTTATTATGGTAATTATCTGGGAACTTTTTATCCAAGGGAAAAGAATAAAACGGGGAAAACATTGCTTTTACAATTTGAACATTATAACGATATGGAAAAACGTATATTAATTGCAAAAGAAATATTAAAAGCTGCTGTTCATAATATGTTGAAAGTTTTAAGAGGTTTTAAGGAACTGGTATATGATGAAATACTGTATATTGAAAAGATTAAATCAACGCTTGATAAACAAAGAAATATACCAGCTTTAATGGCTATTGAGGGAAATATAAGAAAAAAGTATTACAAAGCTTTTGGAAAAATAGTTGGTAAGAAAGATTTTCGTTTTGAGGAAAGAAAAAGAAAACCTCCAAAGGACGAAATAAATGCGTTAATAAGTTATGGAAATACAATTTTGTACAATATAGTGTTATCTGAGATTTATAAGACTTCTTTGGAACCTCAGATAAGTTTTCTTCATGAACCTAAAAACAAGAAATTTTCTTTACAACTTGATATTTCTGAAATTTTTAAACCTATTATAGTTGATAAGGTAATTTTATACCTGGTAAACAATAAAATTGTCCAGAAATCTGATTTTGAGCCAACAAATGGTGGAATTTATTTGTCAAAAGAAGGAAAAAAGAAATTTGTTTTAGAACTTGAAAAAAGATTAGAAAAAACAGTAGAAATATATCCAAATCAAAAAGTTTCTTTTAAAACTGTTATATTACATGAATGTTATAAACTTATAAGACATCTCAAGGGGGAAGAAAATTATCGAGGTTTTAGGGATAGGGGGTGATTTTATTAGATACATTCTTCTTACATACGATGTTAATGAAAAGAGGGTAAGTAGAGTACATAAAATTGTAAAAGAATATCTTGTATGGCAACAAAATTCAACATTTGAAGGAAAAATAACACAATCAAATTTGAAACAGTTAGTAGGAAGGCTAAAGAGAATAATTGATGAAAGGAAGGATAGTGTTGTAATATATTACTTTAATTCAAGTGCTGTTTTTAATAAAGAAGTTGATGGAAAAGTAAAATGGATTGTTTTAAATAATCTTTTGTAATTTTTATTGAATATGTTATAATCTTTACGGTGATGTAAAATTGAAAAAATTGATTGATGAAATATTTAAAACTGAAAATGAATTTAAAAGATACTTTAAATCTGTAATAGGTATAATGACAGGGTTGAGGGAATTTTCGAAAATAGTAAAAACACAATCACTTTGGAGATCAAAAGAGAGGCCTAGAACTACTAGGCCTGTTTTTGTTGAATATTTAGAAAATAATACGTGTAGGCTTTTATTTTTATCAACAAAAAATTATTCCAAACTAAAGATAGATATAAGAAGGGAGTGTTCTGTTTCGAAAGAATGTAATTTAAATAAAATGTCTTATGCTTTTAAAAAGAAAGGTAAGTTTATTTTTGATGGTATCCCGAAAGATATAGTAGATAAACATTTAAAAAAATGTGGAATATGTAAGAAAAGTCTAGATGACTTTTTAAAGGGGTGAAGAAAAATTGAAAAAAGATTTGTTTAGGAAAGAGTTGTTGGATTATATTGTAAATAATAAAGTTAGTGAAAAATTTCTAAATTCTGTAAAAGGAATTGTAATAAGTATTATTTCAAAAAACAAAACATATCAAACTGGGATTAAGGCATGTTACGGAAGTATTGAAGATGCAATAAATGATATATTAAACGATATTTTGATAAAAATAAAGAATAAAGCACATATATTTAAAAATTTATCAGATAATCATGGCGCGTATTTATATACCATGATAAAAAATCATATTGTGGATGTTTTGAGGAATTATAGATTTAATATTTCTTTAGACAATGAAAGTGATGATTTTGAAAATAGAATTGAATATTTTTTGCATTCAGATGATTTAAATGATAGCTTTGAATCTGTGATTGTATCACAGTATTTTTTTAAAGAGCTAAAAAAAATAAATGATAAGTATTTGTGTTTTTATTTGTACAAAGTCTTATATTCTGAAGAAATATGTTTTTCTGAAAAAACAAAAGATGCAAAATATAAGATTAATCAGAGAACAAAAGAAAAATTAAAGGAACTTGTTCAAGAGAATGGTGTTACTGAAAAAGAATTTTTGTTGGCTATCCGTATTTATATGTCAGAAATTTGTGAAAAGTTACGTAATAATAAATAGAGAGGAATAAAAAAGGAGGGTATTATGAATTTCTTAAAAAGTGAATTAGAACTTTATAAAGAATATAATAAAGATTTTAAAGCGGATTTTATAGAAATAAACAACGGTTCGAGATTAGTTGCAGGGGATATTTTCGTTATTTACACAACGAAATATCCAATTTATGGTGTGATAGTTAGTAAAACGGATGATTTGAACGAAGCTGTTTATTTGACAGCTGAGCCATTCCTTGCGAGTTCTACGGCTTGCAGATTGAAAGTAAATCACCTAGTGTCGGCTGTAAAGCTGACACACATTAAGTTTTATTTTGACGATGAATTTTCAGACAAGTACTGTGAATTTATAAAACACGTAGATGTAGAAGAAATTATAGAAAACTACAATATCTTGGCGTCAGAAGTATATTCTGGCCCAAGAAAAGAATTCTTTAGTTTAGAGTCAAAAAAAATTGAAAAATTATATGAACTTTTCTTTGAAAAAATAGTTTATGATGATTCAAACGAAGTATGTATAGAATTTCCAGAAGAATTAAAAAGACATGAAAAAATTTTGGCAGCTGATACAGATGGTGTAAAAGGTGAAAATTATGTGGGAATAATTAAGGAAAAATCGCTAATAATTTACTTAGATGATAGTCTTTTGGGAAAGAAAATAAATGTGTTTTATAAAGACAGAGAACTTTTTAATGGAGTTGTACATGATTACATTAAAATTACAAATATTAATGGTTTGACTAAAGAGGAAATAGAAAAAAATTTAAAAATAAGCGAGGTGTGACTTTGTATACTAATATTTTAGAACAAAATATTGAGGATTTTGTTTATCTAGTAAAAAAAGATTTGATAAGTTTAAATAAAGCCGTTGATTCATATTTAAAATGCGAAGATTTTCCACAAAAAAGTTTTGTTTTGTATGAAATAATAAAGAAGATATTAGAGAAAAAGAAGACATCGTCAATAGAATTGTTGATTAAATTATTAAATGATGATTTGACAGTTTTGAACTTGTATAGAAATGGATATAATGAGGTTAGATTCCCGATTGTAAATGACTCTGGTGATGGAAAGATAGCAAGGGCTATAGTTTTTAAAAATGAGAAAACGTATGTAAATCTAGAAGGATTTACAGATAAGATAAAAACTATTGAAAATATAGTTCAGAAAAACTTGGGAGTAATATTTGACTCCCATTTTACAGGAAATTCTTTTATGTTAGCAATAACCATGGGAGGCTTAACTAGCAAAATTCCAAAGAATGTAGTCTTTACTGGTGAAGTTGATAGTAATGGTAGTATATTGAAGAATATAAGAAATTTACATTTTAAAGAATCTGTTTGTGAAAGAGAAAATTTGAAGTTAATAAGCGCTTTAGATATTGATAATGTATTTGAATTAAAGGACTTTTTTGAAGCGAAGGAATATCATGTACCAGTGTTGTTCTTTTTCAAGAAACATGATGAAAAATTTATAAATAATTCTTATGAGAAATTGAAAGAAAAAGTAGGAGAAAAATTTCCGTTGAATTTTGTTAATATATTTGAAAAATTATACGATTTTAAGAAAGTATATGTTTCCGATGAAATAAGAAATGATGATTGGAAAAAAGTTCTAAAAGATGCAAGAAAAGTTTTAAATAGCATAATTTCAAATAACGGAATACCACATATAGCAATTCTAGGGCCTCTTGCAATGGCGATGGCTTTGGGAATAACATTGGGAACACATAATAAGTTAGTATTTTACCATCATCAAAATGGAGAATATCATAGAGTTTTAGATTTAACTGACAATGTTAGAAAAGTTAAATCAATTACTGAAGATTATAGATTTGTTAAGTATACAGTTGAAGGTGAAGGGAAAGATTGTTCATATGTCATTTATCTTGCTTCACATAATCCTATACAGGATGTTCGAAAATTTTTGTTGAATAATAATATTTCATCTAGAATAATTTTCATTGAATACAAAGATGGTAAAGGAAATATTAAACCTGGAGATTGGACTAAAATAGTTTCTGAAATTATGTCTATTACACAAAATGTAAGGTCTTGTACTGGCTGTGAAAATGTTCATTTTTTCATTAGTGCACCACTTCCGATCGCTTTTGGTTTGGGAATGGCTTATGGTGATTTTTCAAAAGGAGGTATTTATCAATTAGATAAAGAAACAGGAAGTTATATTAAAGCATTTGAAATTGAAAATATAAGGAGGGATTGGATTTGAAAATTCTTTTGATGCCACTTGGCAATATTAGAACATATAAAAATAGCGTTGTTTATAGATTAGAACAATCAAATAATTATGATTTTTTACCAAATTTGTTAATCAATGAGTTTAATATTGACAAGGTTATGATTTTCGTTTTAGATACTTTGTATCCTAATTTGACTGATGAACAACCGAAAAGTTACAATGAGATGGAGAATTTTTTAATTAAGAAATATTCAGAGTATTTTAGTAGTCACAGTGAGTTTGAAAATTTTGAAGTTAAAGTTGTTCCAGGTGTAGGCACTTTTAGAAATAGAAAAGATATAGAATACAGATTTAAAGGTACAATTACCGATCTTTACTATTTAAATTTATATTATTTTTATAATCTTTTCAAAGATTTAGATATAGATGATGATTTGGAAGTGTATTTAGATATTACTTTTGGAATTAATTACCATACTAATATGCTTTATAGTTCATTGATTGATTTGCTGCAGTTGATTTCATTTATTAAACCTATAAAATTTGTTGTTACAAATTCAGAATCACCTTTTAGTAGAGAAGAAAAAAATTTATTATTTGTTCATAAAATTGAAGAAAGAAGAATAATTCCATTTTTGAATATAAGAGATTTTCAAAGAGAAAAAATTTTTGGGTTTTCAAATTTTGTTGATAACCAAGAAAAAAGAATAATCGGAAAGAACAAGTTAAATGATTTTTACAGAGAATTAAAAAAGAGTGAAGTTATAAATAATTCTAGAATATTTTTAAAGTCGATTTATTATGGATTCCCATTGGTATTTTCTTTAATGCTTAAAAAGGTAGATTTTGATGAAATTATTTTAAAAGGAATTGAAATATATAAAGATGTTTTGGATATCGAAAATGGCGTTGATAAAAAAATAGTAAAAAGAAAACTCGCAATTACTCCTTCATTTAAAGGAATTATTTTTTCGTCCATTTTTAGTAAATTATTTGTCAAATTATTTGATGAATATGATGAAAAAATACATTTAAAGGATGAGTATCCAATTGACTATTTAGAAAGTATTTCAAATTTTGTATGGAAGATAAATGAGGAAGGTAATTACATAAATGTTTTTTCTGCACTTTCTATAAAAAAGGAGTTAAGCGATATAAAAAATTATGCTAAAGGGTTGCCAGAAGGTGAGATTATTTATACTAAGAGCAAAGATAGTGAGAATAAACAAAGTAAACAAATTTATTCTAAAATTTATTCCAGCGAAAAAAGAAACTTTTTGGCACATGCAGGACTTTCAAATAGAACTTTTAAAATCAAAAAGACAAAAAGTGATATTTTGATAATACCTCAAATGGAAAATATTCTTGGAAATTTCAAAGATATTTAGAATTCAAGGGGTGGAATTATGGGATTTACCGTTGAAAAAGTATTTTTGGCTAGTATTTTTCACGATATTGGGAAATTTTATCAAAGAGCAGAAATTAATTCTTTAAAGAAGATAATAACAGAAACTTATAGATATTCTATTGAAAGTTCAAAAAGTTATAGCCCAAGACACCAGGAATGGGGTGCGTATTTTTATAAAAACTCAGGTTTACCTTATAAAGATGAGATTGAAGGTGTAATTTTAAATCACCATAGCCCCATAAATTTATTATCAGAGTTAGTTCAATTGGCTGATCATGTTTCGGCAAACGAAAGAGAAGACTATAATCCATCTGAAAACAAACGAGTAAAAAATATGGTTTCAACTCTTTCTTTGGTTTCTTTAAAATATAACAAAAAAAATAAAAAATATAAAAAAGTGTCCAGACTATCAGAATTCAAGGAGTTAATTGATAGAGAAGAGGAGAATATAAAACTTTCATACAAAAATTTATGGAATGAGTTTGAAGAACAAGTAAAAAACATTGTCAGAGAACACCAAGATGCAGAAAAATTAGATATTACTGATCCATTCTTTGAGAAAATATATTATCTATTGAAAGAATACACTTCTAATGTGCCATCTGCATTTTTTTATTCTGAACCTGAAATTTCCCTGTTTTCTCATTTAAGTACCACTGCAGCAATTGCTATATCTATTTTCAAACAATATGAAGATGGTTTTAAAAGTGGAGATATAAACTTGTTCAAAGATGTTAAAAGTGACAAAAAGATAATAGGTATAGTAAAAGGTGATGTTTCTGGGATACAGAATTTTATATATAATGTCTCACAGGAACATGCTGTAAAAAAGCTTAGAGGTCGTTCTTTTTATGTTTCATATCTTTTGGAAATCATTGCAAGGTATATAATTCACTCTGAAAAATTGTCAATTAGTAATGTAATATACAATGGTGGTGGACACTTTTATATTCTTGGACCTGCAAATCTAATTGATAGACTTTCATATTATCAGGAAAAAATCGAAGAGAATTTGTTTAAAGCACACGGTATAGAACTAACTGTAAATTTATCGGGTGAAAAAATATCACTTAATGAGCTTAGTGGTGAATTATTCAAAAACATTTCCGAGAAAGTTGAAGATAAAAAGTTTAGAAAATTTGAAAGTATTTTAACAAAAAACTATGAAGAAGTATTTAATCTGAAGGATATTTCACAGAATTTGTGTCCTTATTGTCACAGAGAATTAATAGGTGAAAAATGTGAGTTTTGTGAGTCTTTTGCAGAATTAGGGGATTTTCTCACAAAGAAAAATTCTTTCAAAATTTTAAAAACAAATAAAAAGGTAGAAAAGATAAATAGTTATAATGATATTTTTAATTTGTTTGGATACGAAATAAAGTTTGGAGATAATTTAAAAGATTCTTATTTGACGGTAAAAGATAAAAAAATAGATTTTGGAAGATATATATATTTTATAAAATCTGCTAATTATGTCCCAAAAAAAGATGATGGAAGTATAGCCGATTTGGAGACTATAGCTAATAATTCAAATGGTATAAAGAAATGGGGTGTGTTAAGGGGAGATGTGGATAATTTGGGAAAAGTTTTTGGTAAGGGGTTGGGTGATAAACCACCAATATCAAAAAAAGCTACACTTTCACAAGAAATTGAAATATTTTTTGGGAAATTTTTAGAAGATATTGTTAGGGGAAGATTTCCAAATTCTAGTGTTATATATTCCGGTGGAGATGATTTCTTTATTTTGGGACCTTGGAGCGATTTGCCAAAGCTAGCGTGGGAGATACAAAAAAGTCTAAAAAGTTTTAGTGGAGGAAATAAAGATATAACAGTTTCAATGGCGATGGAATTTGCTCCCGCAAAAAAATATCCCGTTTACAGGGTGGCATTAAATGCTGGAAATAACTTGGACATTGCAAAAGATTACAAAAGAAATGGCTATGAAAAAAATGCATTTTTTAATTTCAATAAGGTAGTTGGTTGGGAAGAGTTTGAAGAGTATAACCTAATAAAGGAAAAGTTAGAAAGCTTTATTAACAAAAATATTACTAGAAAAGTTTTATATGTTCTAAGACATTTTACAGGTGAAAATAGAAAAATATGGAGGTTGTTTTATTATTTTTCAAGACTTGCTGATAGAAACAAAGAAATAGGAAGAGAAATACTTGAATTTTTAGATTTAATACTTAGAAATGATAACAGATTGTATAAACATATTGATTCAATTACTTATTGGGTAGAATACGAAACTAGGGAGGGATAATATGGAAAATAAAGTGTTGATATCAAAAGAATTATCTGAAAAAATGCTTAATCCTAGAAAAGATCCAGATGGAAAGTTGCTATTTGAATACGCTAAAAAATTGGCTGAAGAAGTTAAAAGTATTAATCCAAATCAGATTAGAAAATACTTTAGTGAAGTAAAAAAGATTTCCATGGATGAAAGTAAATTTAAGTATGAGGTTAAAAGATTTTTAGCTGTTTTTTTGTACAATATAAAGAAGTTACCAAATTATAAGAATATTATTAATCAAGCGGAAAATTTTGCAAATTCAATGAAAAATATGGTTTTGACTTTGGATGAAGGGGATATAGACTACTTGAAAAGATTTAAAGATTTTTGGGAAGCATTAGTGGCATATCATAAATATCTAGAAACTACAAATAAAAGAAGATAATTTTTAAGGAGGGAGAATATGGAAAGAATAAATTTTAAAGGAAAATTTATTGTAAGAGCTGAATTAGTTTTGCTTACTGGACTACATATTGGGGGGCAAGACAATACAATGGAAATTGGAGGTATTGATAATCCAGTTATAAAAGATGAACGTGGTATACCGTATATTCCTGGAACAAGTCTTAAAGGAAAACTTAGAACACTTATGGAATACTATCATGAAAAAATTGATGAAAATCAACTGGTTTGGGCAAAAAAAGGTGAAATTAAAATTCATATGTGCGATGATAAAGATTGCCCTGTGTGTAATTTGTTTGGAAGAAATCATGGGAAACACACCTTTGTAAATAGAGAAAATAAGATATTTGAGAATTTAATGCCTACAAGGTTAATAGTTAGAGATTCCAAATTAATACAAGAGAGTATTACAGAGGAAATGAGAAATAATCTAGATACTAGTTATACAGAAGTAAAACACGAAAATACAATTGATAGAATAACTTCTTCTGCTAATCCAAGACAAAATGAAAGGGTACCTGCTGGAGCAAGGTTTAAAGTTGAATTTGTCATTAATGTGTACAACGATGAAAAAGTAAGATACCTAAAAGAGTTAATAACTGCTATGAAATTGCTTGAAGATGATTATTTGGGAGGTTCTGGTTCAAGGGGATATGGAAAAGTGAAATTTGAAAATATTTCTATTATGTTTAGAGATAAAGGATTTTACTTGGGAATTTCAGATGAAAAAAAATTAAAAAAGTTGAATGACATTACTGAAAAGATAGATTGGGAAAGTATGAAAATAGAATGAAATGGGGTTTGATAAGATGAAAAAATATAGAATAAAATTAAAGTTAAAAACCCCTCTACATGTTGGTGAAAAAGATAATATTTATAATGTGGTTTCCAAGTTTGTGCGTTCTGATACAATATTCTCTGGCTTGGTGAATGCGTATAATATTTTATTTGGTGGTGAAAAAACTGAAAAATTTCTCAATGTAATTATTGAAAATCCAGATATATTTAGAATTTCGTCTTCATTTTTCTATTATAAAGATATATACTTTTATCCTAAACCCTTTGGGTATAACTTTGGTTTGGATAAGTTTTATCCAGATGATATGAAAAAATTAAAGAAATTAGAGTTTGTTTCAGAAGAATTTTTGAAAGGAAATGTTGAAAATCCGGTTATATCTGGCAAATTTGCAACAAATGGAAAAAATGTAGAAGAGTTTGTACATGTTAGAGATGTTCCAAGAATAATCAATGATAGAATTACAAATGAGACAAGTATCTTTTATATGTCATATGTTACTTTTGACAATGATAGTGGTTTGTGGTTCTTTTTGGATATTGATGAAAGTTTGGAAAATGAAGTTTTTGCTTCTTTAAAGTTATTAGGAGATGAAGGAATTGGTGGAGAAAGGACATATGGATATGGAGCATTTGAGTTTGATGTGGAAGAAGTAGATTTAAAAAGTGAAGGTAAAATGTTTTTGTTACTGTCTTCCTATTATCCAAAGGATCAATCAGAAGTAAAGAAAGTTATTTATTACAAAATTTATGAAAAAACTGGTTATGTTTTTTCGCTATATGATAATACCAAAAGACAACCGATAGTTAGGTTATTTACCGAAGGTAGTGTATTTTCAGATAAAGTTGTAGGAGAAATACTAGATATTACACCTAAAGGTTTTAAGTATCATAGAGTTTATAAGTATGCGCGAGCCTATTTAATTCCAATTGAAAAGGAGGCTCTTAAATAATATGGTGTTTAATTATAAAATGGAGATTTTAACTCCAACAGTTATACTTTCTGGGGATAAAATAAAAAGTTTTGAAATAATAAAGGATGGTAATAAAGCATTTATTATTGATTTTGATAGGTTAATAAGGAATGAAGAAAATTTTATGAATTTTGTAATAAATTATCCAGAAATATTGGGTAATAGGAATAATTTTCTAAATACGTTAAAAAGATTAAATATAGATTATAAGAATTATATTAAAAATGAAATTAAAGGTTATATAAAAGGAAATACAGAGGTAAATGAATTTGTAAAAACTGCTGGAAGGCCCTATATCCCTGGATCTTCCTTAAAAGGTGCAATTAGAACTTTTTTGATTAAAGGGACTCAAGTTCGAAGGGAGTATGAGAAGAAATTTCAATATTTATTAGAATTTAAAAAAGATAATAAGAAAGATATTAAGAAACTTGTAAAAAATATTGATTTAAAAGTTTTCGGAAAAGCTGTTATGTCACCTTTTAAACTTTTAAAGGTTTCTGATTCTAATTATTTAGAGTACAATGATTTAAAAATAACAAATATTCAAGTTTATCATTTGTTAAAGAATAAGGCTGTATTAGATCTTTATGCTGAGTATTTGGATAGTGGAAAAGTATTAAATGGAACAATTAAAATTGATGATTTTGAAAAGTATGAAAATATGGATTTTATTTTAAGGCATTATTACAAAGATCCACGTTTAATTTTCAATGATTTTGTGAAAAACATAAATTTGGGTGTAAAAAGGTATATTGAAAAAGAAAAAGAAATAGTAACTGAACAAGGTATTGAAGATTTAAAAAGATTCTACAATATGTTGGAAGATAAGTTAAATAATTTGAATGAAAATCAGTTTTTGTTACAACTAGGTTTTTCAACAGGATTTTATTCAAAAACAATTTTTGTAAAGCGTTTGGAAGTAAAACAAGTAAGATTTTTAAAAAGTATTTTAGGTAAAAGGGCAAAAAATTATAAACCAGAGTTTTTCCCATTGACAAGAAGAGTGGTAAAAAAAGATGGGGTGATGCAGCCATTAGGATGGATTATGATGACTTTAACGAAAAAATAGGAGTGAAATTGATTTTCGAGTTTAAACTTGATTTTCCATTGTATTTGGGAAAAGGTAATTTTGAGAATCTCAAAAATGAATTAACCAGCGTAGGGTTTTCCGATTTTAGTTTTTCGGGTTTTTTATCGGATAAAGTTTTTAAATCTGAAAATGGCTTTTATATAAAATCAAGAGCGTTTTTTATAATTAAGACATTTTTTAACAAAAGGATAGCGGATATTTTAAATAATAAAATATACGGGTTAAAACCACATAAAATTTACATAAATAGATTAAATTTTAATAGAGAATTTTATGTATTGAACAGCAATTTAGATTTAGTAGAAGATTATAGTGATTTTATAAGAGAAAAGTTGATTGAAAAATATAGAGAGTTGTATGGTAAAAATCCTGATGATAATTCTTTGGTTGTAATAATTAAGAATGGAAAAAATTATAAAAAAACTTTGTTCTTTGGTTCAAAAGAATTAATTAATTTGGCAAATGTATTAGGACTTTATGGTACAGGGGGATATAGGGGATTTTTGGTTGAAGATAAAAAATTTGGAGTGATAAATAATGAGATTAAAAGTGAGCTTTGAATTTGAAAAGTTAGTTCTTCCAATAGATTATAACCATATTTTACAATCTACTATTTTGAATTTAATTTCCAATGATGATTTTAAGAGTTTTATTCATGATCAAGGATATATTTATGAAAAGAGAAAATTCAAACTTTATACTTTTTCAAGGATATATGGAAAGTTTAATGTCGACAAAGAAAAGGGAAAGATTACATTTTTCGACAGTGCAAATTTTATTGTTTCATCTTATGATGATATGTTTTGTCAATATCTTGCAGGAAGTTTTTTAAGCTTTGAAAATATTTATTTAGGAGGAAATTTTGTATCTCCAAAAAGTATTGAAGTTGATTATTTTGAATCTAAAAACAGTTTAAAGACCATTACAAAATCTCCGGTTACAGTTTATTCGACTTATTTAAACGAAAATGGAAAGAAAAAAACCTTGTATTATCATCCAGATGATCCAAAATTTAAACAAATAATCGAACAAAATATTTATAAAAAATATTATTCTATTTATAAGAAAGCTCCGAAAGGAGTTATCAATATCAAGCATGTTGGAAAAAATCCCAAAAGAATTGTTGTTTATTATAAAGATTTTAAAATTGTGGGTTGGATGACAGCTTTTGATTTATTTGGTGATGAAGAATTAATCAAGATAGCATATGAAGCGGGAATTGGTGCAAAAAATTCACAAGGTTTTGGATTACTTGAAAGGATAATTAAATAAAGATAATGGGGGAGAATATGCAGGTAAAAATTACTTTTGCATTTAAAAATCTTGTACTTCCATTTGCGTATAACAGAATTTTGCAAGCAATGGTTTTAAAGTGGTTGGGAGATGAAAAATACAGTAGGTTTATCCATGAGGAGGGATTTACCTATGGTCAGAGAAAGTATAAATTGTTTACTTTTTCAAAGTTGTTTGGAGAATTTAAAATTGATAGAAAAAAAAAGTTGATTACTTTTTTTGAAATGGCAGATTTTTATATTGCTGCTCATGATGATAAGTTTATCGAATATTTGGCAAATACGCTTTTAAGAGATGATTTTTCTTTTATAAACAATCAAAAAGTTGAAATTATTGGTATAGAATTAAAGAAATTTGTTCCTAAGAAGAAGATAAAGATAGTTACAAAATCTCCTATAACAGTATACTCTACAGAAATTATTAATGGAAAAAGATGGATAAACTATTTTACTCCTTTTGATGAAGAATTTTATAAATTAATTGTTGATAATTTGGTTAGAAAGTATAAGGCATTTTATAACATTTTGCCTGATGAAATGGTAAGTATAAAACATGTGGGGAAAAATCCAAAAGAACAAATAATTGTTTATAAAAACACTGTTATAAAAG
The DNA here is from genome assembly GCF_018588215.1 of Thermosipho sp. 1244. Taxonomy (NCBI): domain Bacteria; kingdom Thermotogati; phylum Thermotogota; class Thermotogae; order Thermotogales; family Fervidobacteriaceae; genus Thermosipho; species Thermosipho sp. 1244. The sequence continues at coordinate 56,519 of NZ_LNGA01000030.1, read as the reverse complement.
CTTGGCATTCTATATTTGAGATGAAAGGAAATAAAAAATTATTGGAATTAGCATTTAACTCTGGAATTGGAAGTAAAAATTCAATAGGTTTTGGTTGTATTGATTTGATTTAAAGGGGTGCGTTTATATGTTAAATGGGATTATTGAACTTGGTAAAGTACTGAATTCAAAAAAGGAAAGTGTAATTGAGCAAAAGGTTAAATTTGATAACCATAGGATAGTAATTGGTGTAAATTTTAATTTTAGTGTTCAAAAGGTTGAGTTTTTCATATATAAACAATCACCAGAAGATGACAAGTTAGATAAAGATGTTTTAAAGGAAGTATTATGGGTTGGAAATTCAAGCGGAAGCTCACGACAAAAACGTTTTACAAGTGATAAAATTTTTTATTTGGCTAAATCTATTTTTAATATACAAGCCGATTTGTCCGAAGAATCTTCTTTGAGAAAGAAATTAAAGGAGATAACAAGTTTATTCTTTGATGATAAAAAGTTTCTTAAATTGGAGTTTTTATCATTTGAGAAAATAGTTATTAAAAAGGAAAATAAACGAGTATTTTTAGATAAGTTGAAAAAATTTTTAGAAAGTGAGAAGATAAAGCCTTTTTACAATGAAATAGAAAATTTTATAAAAGAAAGTTTAGGATTAAGAAAAAAAGATAATTTGTTATATACAGTTATGATAAATAAGGAAATTTTAGTAAAAGATAGTGAATACAGGAAAATATTGAAAAAAGAGTTATTTGGCAATAAGGACAAAAGAATGTTTTTTAACGTTGGAGTTTGTCATTCTTGTGGAGTTGAAAAAAATTTAACAACAGATTTTACGAAATTTAGATTAAAATTTTTTATAACAGATAAAATTTCTTTTGCAAGCGGATTTTCAAGTGATGGGTTTTTAAAAAATTATTCATTGTGTTACGATTGTTATTTAAACTTTTTGTTAGGTGAAGCTTTTATTTTTAACAATCTAAGAACTAGGTTATCTGGTATTGATTGTTTATTAGTTCCAGAATTATTAGAAGGTTACAAAACAGTTGATGAAAATTTAGTTGAAAAAATCTCTGTTATTCGTAGTTCGGTTGATAGTTTGAGCGATTTAAGTGATTATTTAAAAAATAAAGAAGAATTACAGTCTTATTTACTAAGAATGGATGTTTTAATTAATTTTGTTTTTGTTGCTTTTAAAAATAGAGCGGTTAAAGCATTGTTAATTGTTCAAGATGTTGAGCCAAGTTGGATTGGAAGACTTTTAAGTGAATTAAACAAGTTAAATGAATTAGCCAATTTAAAAAAGAAATTTACATTGCAAACAGTAAGAATGTTTCTAAATAATAATTCACTAATATTAGATGTTTACAAACAACTTTTAAGTGCGTCAAAATTGAATTTTTCTTTTCTAATTAGCGAAATTAACCTAAACGCAAGGACTGCTCTTTATAAAAAGGATGAACTTTCCATGGTAAATATTATTTATAATTCAAATCTTTTCCTAAGGTATTTAATTATGCTTAATTTAATAGAAGAATTTGGGGGTGAAATAGTGGAAGAGAAAACTTTAGATACTAAAATAGTAAATTATATACGTGATTTGAAATTTGATGATCAAAAATTGGCGTTGTTTTTAGTTGGGGTGTTGATAGCCACAATAGGGGCCGAACAGTACAAAATTAACAGGAAAAAGGTAATTTTGGAAAAAATTAATTTTGGAGGAATGCCATTTTTAAAAGTAAAAAATTTAACTTCTCAAATTTTTGAAAAACTATTACAGTATAAAATTTTGAATGGAGAAAATGAAATTAACTTTTCAATTGCAAAAGAATTGTTAGATGCAAATGAAAACAATTGGCAACTTAATCCTTCTGAAAATGTTTATTACATATTAAGTGGATATGCATGGAAAACAAAAGAGATTATTACAAATTCAAAATGAAAAAAGGAGAGTGAGTATTATGGAAAATTTCTTTTTTAAAAATTCGGAGATTTTGTTTCTTTACGATGCACATTTAACAAATCCTAATGGTGATCCAGATGATGAAAATAGACCTCGTTTTGATTATGATACAAGTAGAAATTTAGTTAGTGATGTGAGATTAAAAAGGTATATAAGGGATTATTTACAAAATAAAGGGCATGAAATATTTGTGACCAAGGTCGGTGAGAAAACTGTTGATTCAACTAATAGAATTAAAGATAAATTTGATACTAAATCTCCTAGCAAAGAAGAAATATTAAAAACATTTACTGATATAAGATTATTTGGAGCAACTATTACTATTAAGGCAGATAACTCATCTAAGGGTTCTTCTTTTACTTTTACAGGGCCAGTTCAATTTACTTGGGGTTATTCTTTGCATAAAGCACAAATTTTAGAAACATCAAGTATTACATCTGTTTTTGCTGGAAGAACTGAAAATGGAAAAGGGGAACACGGTACTATAGGGAAAGATTGGAGAATAAAATATGCATTAATAGGTTTTTATGGAATAATTAGTGGGTGGAGGGCAAAACATACAAATTTATCAGAAGATGATGTCAAATTACTCGATGAAGCTGTTATAAAATCTTTGAAATTACTTTCTTCAACAAGGAGTAAAATTGGTCAAAAACCAAGATTATACGTTAGATTAGAATATAAAGATTCAGAAACTTTGATTGGAGACCTTAGAGACTTTATAGATATTGAAATTAAAGAAAAACATATTCCTGCTCAACCCGGAGATGTTGAAATATCGCTTAAAAGATTATTAAAACTTATAGAAGATAACGAAAAAAATATAGAAAAAGTAGTAATATGGCAAGATGAAAATGCCACATTTATAAAGGAAAAATTAACGGATTTAATAAAAAATAAGGAGTTGAAAGTTGAGATTTTGTCAATTTAGGGGTTGAGATATATGAAAATTATTGTATTTGATCTTTTGGGGAAAATGGCACATTTTAGAAAGTTTTATACAAATTCTTCTTCTCTTTCTTATTATTTTCCACCAAAGACTGTTATTTCTGGACTTATTGCAGGAGTTTTGGGAATGGAAAAAGATTCCTACTATGAATTTTTTGATGAACCTGCAAAAGTTGCTATAGAGATAAAAACTTCTTTAAGAAAACAAATAAATGTAGTTAACTATTTAATGATAAAAAAGGAAGATTCAAAAAAAATTTCATCTTTTAGAGGGATGGGGAATAGAACACTTGTTCCAATGGAATTTGTCTATCCAAAGGATAGCAAGTTTCTTTGTTACAGAATTTATTTTAATCATGAAGATGAAAAGATTTTAAAGAATTTTGAGAAAAGATTAGAAGAGAAAAAATTTATTTATCCGCCGTATCTAGGAATAACTGAGCTTCCTGCAAAATTGGAATTTATAGGAAGTTTTAAAGGAGAAATTAACAATGAGAGTGAAGTGGTTGTTCCTACTGTCTTAAAGCGCGAGTATTATAAAAGGTTAGAACTTATGGGCTCATTACAACGTGACAGACTTCCTGAATCTTTTTACAAAGATAGGAGGATAAAGAAGGTCTCTGATTATGTGTACATACCTTATCCGGATAAGATTAAATTTTTAAGATCAAGTAGTGCACAACTATGCAATATCAGTGAACGTGGAATTACTATATCCTTTTTATGAGGAGTGGTAAGTTGTTTTATGCAAGACCAGGTCAGAGTTTAATAGAACATCTTAAAAATGTATCTGATAATATGATTAAGATTGTCGATTCCTTACCTGTTGAATTTGAGAAAGATGAAATTGAGATTATAAAAATAACAGGTCTAATGCACGATTTTGGTAAGTTTACTACATATTTTCAAAATAAGCTTAAGAATGCGGATAATAGATATTCTTCGCATTCGCACATTTCATCTATTTTTGCAGGACTCTATATGTATTATAAAAAATTGTCTCTAAAATATATTATAGCTGCCATGATGGCTATACGTGGTCATCATGGCAAACTAACTGATTTTAACGATTTAATACCGATAAAAGCCTTTTTTGAGCAAAGTTTAAATAAAGTATTTGAGAATAAAAGAGAAATATTGTTTCAGTTTGATGATTTAAGGAATAAGTGGAAGAGTATAAAGGATGAGTTTAAGAAAATAGGGCTGTTTTTGCCAGATAAATTAATTGACGAAGGATTTATAATCAATGCTTTAAGGGATATAATAACTGAATTTAAGAATTTTCTTGGATTATCAGAAGATTATAATAAAAAGAAACTATCGCTAAAAACTCAGCTGTTTTATTCAATACTTGTGGATTCTGATCAGAAAGATGCAGCTTGTATTGAAGATATTACTAGAAAGAATATACCAAAAAACATTGTTGATGAGTATGTAAAGAAAATTGGTGATAATAAATTGGAAATTAATAAGATTAGGAAGAAGTTCTATAAGGGTGTTGAGTCAAATTTATTCGAATTAAATATTAATAAAGATAGAATCTTAACTTTAAGCGCTCCAACAGGAATAGGAAAGACATTATCTGTTTTTAATTTTGCTGTAAAATTAAGAGATAAGATATCTAAAGATATTGGATATACGCCGAGAATAATATATGCCCTTCCATTTATATCTATAATTGATCAGGTTTCAAATATATTTGATGAGGTTTTGTCAAATATAGAGGACTATGTAGAGAGAAAAGTCGAATATTTGCTTCCATATCATCATTTGGCAACATATGAAGAAGATAATGATGAAACTATAGATAAAAAGCTTTTATATGATTCTTGGCAAAGTGAGGTAGTTGTAACAACTTTTTGGCAATTAGTACATACAATGCTTGGTTATCGTTCTGGTATTTTAAAAAAATTTTATACTTTGTCTGGTTCAATTATTATATTAGATGAAGTTCAAGGAATTCCCATTGAAAAGTTAGAAATAGTAGAAGAGTTTATGGACCTTTTGTCAAGAGAATTAGGAAGTATTTTTATTTTAATGACGGCAACTCAACCGGTTTTTGAAAAAATAAGACCAAAGGAATTAAACAAGATTAAAAAAGAAAGTTTTCAAATTATGAAAAGGACGAAAATAAAAAAGATGTTTGATACAGAAAATATAGAAGAACTGTTAGGAAGAGTTGATATTTCAAAAAAGTCTGCTCTTTTTGTTTTTAACAGTATTCCTCAATCAATAAATAATTTTCGCATTTTGAGAGATTTTTTCTCAGAGAGGGAAATTTTTTATCTTTCAACAAATATAACTCCAAAAGATAGAATAGAAAGAATTAATAAAATTAGGAATTATTTGAATAATGGTAAAAATCCAATTTTAGTTTCTACTCAAGTAATAGAAGCAGGGGTTGATTTGGATTTTGATGTGGTTTTTAGGGAAATTAGTTCCATACCTAGTATTATTCAAGTTGCAGGTAGAACAAATAGAAATTTTAGAAGTGAAAGAACATGTATTTATTTGACAAATTTTGATGAAAGATTAAGCAAAAAAATTTATGGTTCAGTACATATACAAATAGCTAATGAGATTTTAATGTGCTATGGAAACGAAATATTAGAAGAAGATTATGAAAGTTTAGTGAAAAAATTTTTTGAAAAAGCAATTTCTTCTATTTCTTCGAGAAAATCAAATGAAATTATTTCGGCTTTTAAAGAGTTAAAATTTTATAACGGTGTTTCTAATTTTAAACTTATAGAGGAGAAACCATTAGTAAATATATTTGTTGAAAAGGATAAAAGTGATAAGCTTGTATTTGATTTACTTGTAGATATTTTAAAGCAAAATGATATTTTTAAGAGAAATAAAATGTTTTTTAAGTATAGAAGAGAAATTGAGACAAGATTATTGAAAATACCTGTTGATAGAGCCAAAAATAATTTACCACCATCTGTTGAATTTTCGAAAAATTTAAGATTTATAAACAAAGATAGTTTGGAAATATATTATGATCTTGATACAGGATTTAAATTTGATATTAGTGGGGAGTCATTAATATGGTAAATTTAGAAAGAATTCAAGCCAATTGGTTGTATTCATTTACTATATGTAAAAGAGAAGCATGGTTAATTGCCCATGGGATAGAAGGATATCAAGAAAATATTTATTTGGAATTAGGAAGATTAATTCATGAAAAAAGTTATTCTAAAGAAGTTAAAAGAGAGATTAGTCTATCAGGGTTAAAAATCGATCTTTTTCTAAAAGAAAATAAAGGAATTATCTTAGGCGAAATAAAATCTTCATCTAAAAAGATAGATGAAGCAAAGATTCAAATGATGTATTATATTATGCGTCTTAGAGAATATGGTCTTGATGTTGAGGGTGAAATTTTAGTTCCGAAAGAGAAAAAAAGGATAAAAATTAGAATGAATGAAGAGGAAGAAGTTTATGTAAAAACTTTAATATTGGAATTAGAACAATTAATTGATGAACCTCTCCCTCCAAAACCTGTAAGGAAGTCTATTTGTCCTAAATGTTCATATTTTGAATTTTGTTGGGGGTAAAATATGCAATCTCTTTATATTACATCTTCAGGTAAATTGGAAAGAAAACAAAATACCGTTTCATTTGTAACAAAAAATGGAAAAAGAAAATATTTGCCAATAGAAAATTTAAAAGAAATTTATATTTTTGGAGAAGTTGACGTTAATAAAAGATTTTTGGATTTTATATCTCAAAAAAATATTTGTATACATTTTTTCAATTACTATGGATATTATTCAGGTACATTTTATCCAAGAGAGAAATATAATAGCGGTTTTGTCTTTGTTAAACAGGTTGAAAAGTATTTAAATGATAAAGAAAGATTGAAGATTGCAAAAAAGTTTGTAATAGGTGCTTCACAAAATTCAATCGAAACGTTAAAACGTTATGCAAAATCTGAAAGTGAAATTTTAAATACAATTGAGGAAATTCGCGGGTTTATTAAAACGATAGTAGGTGAAGTTAAGAATATTAGTCAATTAATGTCGTTAGAAGGACAAATAAAAAAGACGTATTATAGTGTGTTTAATTTAATATTAAAATCAGATTTTTTTTATTTTAAAAAAAGGGAAAAAAGACCTCCTAAAACACCATTGAATGCTTTGATTAGTTTTGCGAATTCTTTGGTTTATACGGTAGCGCTTGGACAGATTTACAACACGCATTTGGATCCTCGAATAGGTTATCTTCATACATCTAACAATAGAAGTTTTAGTTTAAATTTAGATGTGGCTGAAATTTTCAAGCCTGCCTTAGCAGATAGAGTTTTATTTAATTTGATAAATAGAAATCAGTTAAAAGAAAAGCATTTTATAAAGCAAACAAATGGTGTGTTTTTAAGTGAAAAAGGAAGAAAGATTTTTTTGCAAGAATTTGATAAGAAGTTGAATTCAACGATCTATAATAAATCTTTGAAAAGAAAGGTCACATTAAAAAATACAATAAAAATAGAAGTGTATAAGTTGGAAAAACATATAATAGATGATCTCGAGTATGAACCTATTATCTTGAAAAATTAGAAGGTGAAATTATGTATATTATTATGGTTTATGATATAGGAGAAAAAAGAGTTTCAAAAATTCTTAAGATAGCAAGAAAATATTTGAACTGGATTCAGAATTCTGTTTTTGAGGGAATTTTAACAAAATCTCAGTTTGAAAAGTTAAAGTACGAAGTGAATAATATTATTAATGAAAAGGAAGATTGTGTAATATATTTTATTCTAAAAGATTTTTCTTTTGTAAAGAAAGAAACACAAGGTATTCCAAAGATAGAAAATAGTAATTTTTTATAGATTATCACTCGTAAATTACATAAAAAATTACTATATTTTTTTTGAAAAAACCATAGATAAGGAGAAAATATAGGGGGTTTTTGAGAATTACATGAATTTAAAATAAACATTAATCTATGAGGTTAAACGCCAAATTTTTGATATAAAAATAATGGAAGAACCAAAAAAAGATTAATTTGAAAAAATACTAAAAATGTTGTAAAATAAATGTGTGTTAAGGGTTTGCATCCTACCTATGAGGGATTGAAACTTGCTTGTCATCATGGTGCCGCAGGTGGAAGATTCGTTTGCATCCTACCTATGAGGGATTGAAACGACAAAGCTGGTGATTGGCTTATAGAAGTAGGTCAAGTTTGCATCCTACCTATGAGGGATTGAAACAAGTTTTAGAAGAGAAAGTCAAAAAATACAAGAAGGGTTTGCATCCTACCTATGAGGGATTGAAACTTGATTTTTTACGACAGAACTTTGATAAGAAAACAGCTGTTTGCATCCTACCTATGAGGGATTGAAACTAGATTACCGATATTGTACATATCAGCTGATTTAAGTTTGCATCCTACCTATGAGGGATTGAAACTCGATACCCCATGATATACCCTATCCCATACCCTATGGTTTGCATCCTACCTATGAGGGATTGAAACTGTTTTCTAAATTCTTTTTCAAAGATTTGTTTAATTGTTTGCATCCTACCTATGAGGGATTGAAACGTATCACAGTAGTAGACTTCATATCCTTTTTTCGTTGTTTGCATCCTACCTATGAGGGATTGAAACACATTTTGGTGAGCAAATTTTAAGTGATTGGGAATTAGTTTGCATCCTACCTATGAGGGATTGAAACTTGTTAAAAATGCTAAGCATGTTATAAATTTGAATGGTTTGCATCCTACCTATGAGGGATTGAAACTTGGGAAACCATAACCACTATGAACCCCACGGCGTTGTTTGCATCCTACCTATGAGGGATTGAAACAACAAAACACTCAAGATGTCAGACAAATTATTAAAAGTTTGCATCCTACCTATGAGGGATTGAAACTTTTTGAACATCCTATATTATTTGAGTTAATTGTATTGTTTGCATCCTACCTATGAGGGATTGAAACTAAAAAAACAGAAAATTCCTTTCGCTGTGTGTCCTGAGTTTGCATCCTACCTATGAGGGATTGAAACTCAACACTAAGTTTAATAGGCTATCGATACCCTATCGTTTGCATCCTACCTATGAGGGATTGAAACTCAATTTTGTCTTTTTTGTTGTTTCTTCTAAATTTTTTGTTTGCATCCTACCTATGAGGGATTGAAACTAGTTTCAAAAGTTGTATTAGATGCAGCTAAACAAGGTTTGCATCCTACCTATGAGGGATTGAAACTAAATACTATGTTTGTAACCACCCTCGTAATTCGACGTTTGCATCCTACCTATGAGGGATTGAAACTTAAGAATGCAGTCATAATTTCACCCCTTTCTTACTAGTTTGCATCCTACCTATGAGGGATTGAAACGAACAAGAGTAACAGACGGCGATAAATTAATTTCAGGTTTGCATCCTACCTATGAGGAATTGAAACATGTATATAGGTTGCATGTTTTGGCCATCATTCCTATTGTTTTATTTGTGTACATTTCCATTTATTTTATTACTTTTAAAATGATAAAAATAGATTGGCAATTTGTTAAGTGAAACCTATTTTTTCCAGAATATACGAAGTCATATAAAGTTCTACAAAGAAAAATAGAATATCCCAATCAATACTTTTCTGACATCTTCATATTCATTGGAAGACTTAATTATTAATATTGAACTGTCTATTGATTTGATTTTTAAATATTTTTTAGAGATTTCTCATCAACTTTTAGGTGTTTTTTAAAATATAATAGAACCCCCATAAAAGCTAAAATTGAAATAGGTCTCATTACTTTAATAAAATCGTTGAATGAATAACCGCTAATTGATTCTATTACAAGATTTAGAGGACTTCCTATTAGTGTAGCAAAACCACCTATGTTATCCATTAGAATAATAAGCATAATTAATGGGATTGGATTAAGTTCTAACATATCAGAAATTAAAAAAATCATAGGGGCCATTACAAGAATCGTGACAACATTATCTAAGAATGCAGATGTTAAAGCAACAATAATCATTAGTAAAGTCATAGTTAAAAAGAATTTTCTTCCACCAAATTTGATTATTTTTATAGAAAAATACTCAAAAAATCCGGATTTATTAAGAAAAACAATAATCAACATTTCTATTAATAATCCTAAAGTATCTATGTCAACAATATGGCTAAAAATTTCCGTGTTAATCCTATTTATTAGTATTAAAGCCGAAATTAACATTGCGAGACTAAACAGTTGATTTGTTTTTATTTCTCTTTTTTTGAGATTTTTGAAAAAGAACTTCTGAAAAATATTATGTATCAAAAAATCGAATTGTGTAAATTTTATTTTTGCTTTATAGATTGTAATTTTTGTTAGTTATAGGTTAAATTTTTATTTCATATTTTATGGTTTTGCAATTATTGTAAATAGCTTCTTTGGCAAGCTTATCTGCTAAATCATTGTATTTATTTCCTGAATGTGCTTGAATTTTTTTGAATTTTATATTTACAAATTTTGAGTAATAATCATACCTTTCTTTGTAAAATTTAGATATTTCCTTTTTTGTTTTCCAATATCCAAGAGCCCATTTTTCAATTCCTTCATAATCATAATTTATTTCAATACATTTTAAATTTTCTTGTTTTGCATATTCAAAAGCAAGTAACGTTGCAAATATTTCACCTGATACATTTCTACTTTCAATGAATTTTGTTATGGAATAATTTTTACAGTATTTTTCAATTTTATTTTTTTTAACAATTACTAGTCCTGAACCAAATTTTTTTAAATTATCATCATAACTACCATCAACAAAAGCTTTTATACAATCATAATTTTGATTATTATTGATTGTGTTGTTATAATTTTTGTTTTTAGCATTGAAAATATTAAGAAAATCTTTGGCAATTTTTTCCGAAGTTGCTTCTGATAAAATTATTCTCGTAATATCACATTTTTTGTTATAAAATACTTGTATTTTAAGATATTTATTATCCTTTTGTAGATAATATACTTCTTGGTAATCAAAATGTTTTATGGAAATTATTTTAAAATTGTAAGAAGTTATGTTTTTTATTAATTTGTTATGTATAACTTTAGAACATTCTTTATTTAATCTTTCATTTTCAACTGGAATTTTTATTTTGTCTTTTATAACGTACTTATCAGAGATTTTAATATTATTGTTTTTTATAGAATTGATTTGTAATGGTGTTATATATACTTTCTTTTTTGCACGTGTAATTGATGTGTATAGCCATTTAAAATATTCTTTGGATTTCAAGGAATTGTAAAATTCGGTATCAATATAAACATTTTCCCATTCTCCTCCCTGTGCTTTGTGGGTAGTAATAGCATAGCCGTATTTTACATATAGTGCGTTAAAGTAGGGATTGTTTCTTAGGTATTTATGCAACTCATTATTTTTAATATTTCCAACCATATTTTTAGTTAATACGATTAATGCTATTTGTAAATCTCTTTCACTGGTACTTTTCGTGTAAAGACTGTTTGCAAGGACTTTGAATTTTATTATATTGTTAGTTAGTATGTTTTTGAGTTTTAAATCATAAAATATTAAATCTATTGGTTTTTTACCACGTAAATAAATACTTTGCTCTTCGTTTGAGATAATATCTAAAACTTCAAAGAATTCTCCGTTTAAGATAGTTTGGTTTTGAAAATGAACATTTCGCGTATTTAATAATATATCTCCTATTTCAAATGTTTGTTTTAGATTCTTCATTTTTCTAATTTTTTTGTTATATTCAAGTGCTTTTTTATTTGTTGAACATATGATTATATTGTTATTTGTATTATTAACATCGTATTGTGAAATTAAATTTGGAGTTTCTACAAAATCATTTGAAAATGATAAGTTTAAATCAATAAATTTATTATTTTGAATATATTTTTTTATTAGAAGTGCATTTTTTAGAATAAAACTATCTGATTTTTGTCTTACTACTTTATCTAATGTAATTTTTTTACCATCGAGATGAAATTTTTCTTTTAGATAAAATTCATCAAGTGCAGGTGAAAATGAAGAATTGACAGGAGGAAGTTGGTAGTTATCTCCTACAAATATTATTTTGTTATGTTTCCCATATTTTATGTGGGTAATAAGATCTGTTAATAATTTTCCACTTCCAAATACTAAAAAATCGTTGTTGTTTACATCGGAAATCATTGAGCTTTCATCAACAATATAAATTGTTTTATCATTTTTATTAATATTTAAAGAAAAATATATTTTCGATTCATCATTTTTTTCTTTAATTTCCATATTGTTAAAACTGTAAATTTCACTATGTATTGTCTTAGCTTCAAAGCCAGATTTTTCTGAGAGTATTTTTGCCGCTCTTCCGGTAGGTGCAAGAAGAACAAAATTGATACTTTTTTTATTTAAGTACTGTGCATATTTAGATATAAGAAAAGTCTTACCAGTTCCTGCACTTCCAGAAATAATGAGAAAATCTAATGAATTATTTATAAAATTTTCTAAGGTTTTTATGGCGTATTTTTTATCTGCAAAGTTATCGGTAAAGAACATTGAATCCCTCCATTTTATTATATGCTTATTTTATATTATATGATAAAAATTTGATTTTGTAGCTTTTAACAATAAAATAGCAATGTTTCTCTATAAAAAGGATAAAATTCTATTTCCAATATTATTTCGTAAAAACGTAATATTTATTGGAAAGATAAATTTCGGATGTCAAGAAAACGATATACCAGATATTAAACATGTCTATTTAATATACATATGAATTTTTAAAGTTAACAGTTAAAGTTTGAATTCTTGAAGTAATATGAAAAATATGTTATTATATTTTTAAGTTCAAACATCGAAGTAGAGTTAGATATAACTTTCTCTAAGTGATAATGTTTTATAGTAATCTAAAACAATAAGAACGAGGTGAAAGTTATGATATTTGGCTGGAAAGAATGTCCAAGGTGTGGTGAGGAAGTTAAAGATAATAGAAAAAGTTGTAAATGTGGTTGGAAATTTTATAAGAAAAAATGCCCAAGATGTGGAGAGTATCTGGATGATTCAGAGAAAATATGTTATCGGTGTGGTTGGTATTTTTACTGGGAAGATCATATTGGTGAAGATGATGAATATGAATGCAATTATGATGAATTCGATTATGAAGAGGATGATTGTTGGGATTTTTGGAGAGAAACTGCTGAAGATATTTTAGGCGAAGATTTAAGTAATATTGACGGAGCAACTTTGGGTGAAATTTTAGATGATTTAGGTTTTTGAGGGATTTTGTATATTAAATGGATCGTAACTTTAATATATAGGATTAAAGTAGTATAGAAATATATGTTTTTAGTGATGGTTAGGATTAATGTTTTCTTTACGTTTATATCATGGGGGATTTAATAATCTTCCTTTTTATTTTTAAAATATACTTTTTTGTTTCTTGATATAGATTAAAATTTTGATATAATTAAAAAAGATGAAGAATAAAAGAATATTTTTATCAATTATATTTGCGGTTATTTCTGGACTTACTGTAGTTTCAATTATGAATTTCTTACACAAAGGGAATATTAATATAGTTTCCCTAGTTTTCTCTGTGCCAATAAAAATTTATTTAGTGGCTTTTTTAATATTTTTTTCTTCGTACTTTTTAGAGGCATTTCGTATGATGTATCTTTTATGGCATAGAGGGTACAAGGTAAGTTATTTTTCGTTGTTGTATAACAATATATTGGGGTATTTCTTTTCTTATCTTACACCTTTTGCCATGGGAGGCCAACCTTTTCAGATTTATCATTTAGTAAAAAAAGGCGTTGATTCAAGTTATGCAACAGGGATTATGGTTGCAAGGGTTTTACAAAACTCTTTAGGTGGAGCGATTATTGCAATAATAATGCTTAACACAAGTATGGGATGGATTATGGATAAGGGAAAGTTGGTCTTATTAGGAATCGCTATAAGTTTAATTTCTTCATTTATACTTATTTTGTCAATGGTTGTCCCCGAAGTTATGATACCGATAGTTAGAGGAATGTCAAAGATATTAAGAAGAACAAATTGGGTTACTAGATTTGAAAATTGGGTTTCAAATTTCAAGAGTAGTCTTGAGTATATGTGGAAAGAAAACACTTATATAATGATTGTAGATATATTAGGTTGGTTCTTTATAGTTATGCTTCAGCTTTTTTCTTTATTTTATATTCTTAAGGGTATATCATCTTTGAAAATAAATTTTTGGTTTTTGTTTGGATCAATTAATGCAGTAAATGCAATAGCGTATTTTATTCCTACTCCGGGTTCATCTGGTGGGATAGAAGCAACTTATCAATATGTGCTTTCAAGTATTGTTGGTAATTCTGAGATATCACTTATTGCAATAACTGGTTGGAGATTTATAGCTTATTATTTACAGCTGGTGTTGGGAACTTTTATGCTTTGGATAAATAACAAACATGTTGAAGAGTAGGTGAAAAATTCATATGATTTACATTATATTTGGTATAGTACTTTCAGTTGTAGCAATTTCTTTTTTAGGGTACTCGTTTTTTACAAATATCTTTCTTTTTTTAGGAGTGGTTGTTTTTTTTCTTTTGAAAATTTTGTTAAATATAAATAAGTCAAAAAATGTTGCAGAAAATAATCAAGAGGAAAAATTATGCGCAATTGTTTCTGCAAAGGATGAGGAAGAAACAATTAGGAGATCTATAAAAAGTCTTCTTTCTCAAAGTTATAAAAACATTGAAATTGTTCTTGTTGATGATGGATCAACTGATAGTACCTATAAAATAATGTGTGAGTATCAAAAAATGTATCCTGATAGAATTCATGTTAAAAGAAATGAAAAAGGTCAAGGAAAATTGAAAAATATTTTAAGAGTAACAGAAGAATTTGACGCAGATATTTATTTTGTTATGGATGCGGATAATATTATTCCAGAGAATTATATAGAATATTATGTAAAAAGAATGAAAGACGTTGATGTAACTGAAAGTACGCTTGGAGCATATAACGAAAAAGATTCTTTTCCGGCTTTAATGCATACTATAGAAATATTTCTTTTAAGTTTTTTGAGATATAGTAATATTTTTTCCTCCTTTACTGGAAGAGGAATGTTTATTAGAAAAAAAGTTTTCGAATATATAAAGAATCATTTGAATTATCAAGGTGTTGATGATGGGGCAATGATAAATAGCGCAGTTGATCAAGGAAGATTTAAATTTAAATATTTTTATGGTCCAGTACTTTTAGAATATGCAACAGTAGGTATGGAGGATTTCGTAAAACAAAGATTTAGATGGTATGGCAAAGGTATGGCAGAAGCTGTGGAAAATGGGGCTAAAAGAGTTCTTGTCTCTTTTGGAATAGAAATAGGAGGGATATTGTCAATTGTAATATTACCATTTTTTTCACATTTTAATATACTTTTTTTAGTAGAGTTTTTGTCTGTTTTATCAATAATAGGGATTGAATTGAAGATTTTTTACAAGTTAAAATCAAATATAGTAAAAACAATTGTGGGAATTATTTTAATGGTTTTTGTTGATGCAGGAATTGTATTGGTTTCTTTTTTACAATTAAAAAAGTTTAAGAAAAAATTAGATTGGTATAAGGTAAAGAAAAATTAAAAAACTATACTTTATTATGTAGACATAAAACTATTTTACTTGTGTAGCATTAGAACTAATTAATATGCAAAAGTGTGCTTGTGTAAAATGATAAAAATTAAAAAGTATGTGTTATTAACGTCAAGAAAATTAAGAAAAACTAAAATAAAACATGGCTCCAGAGTAATATTGGAGCCATGTTTTGTTAAAAAGTTAAGTGAATTTACTTTTTGTTCAACCTACTTTTGATAATGAATCCAAAATTGATAGATATTTTTTATTCTATTGTTTCTTCTATTTCAATTTCCCTTGAGTATTTAAACATAGCAATGATTCCTTCGATGATCATCCATATGGCTATAAACAAAGTTATTGATGAAACAAAAACGAGCAACCAATTATGTTGAGAAATAAATTTTCCAAGATTTTGATATGATGCAGTTAATGTTACAATTAACATTATTATCATAGGAATAGCAGTAACCCATATTGGTTTTCTTTTTTTGGCAAGATATACAGTGGCAACCAAGAGTGCAAGTCCTGCAAGAAGCTGGTTAAGTGCTCCAAAAACTGGCCAAAGTATTAATGCTCCTTTTCCACCGGGACTTACCATACATAGTCCAAATGCTAATAATATAACGATGAATGTGGCAATATATCTATCGTTGAATGGTTTTATTACCTTTCCATTCTTTGTTCTTAAAAGCTCTTGAAGTCCAAATCTTTGTATACGTGTTGCAGAATCAAGTGTTGTACCTGCAAATGAAACGATAAAGACAGCCATTATTGAACGTGCAAGTTCTAGAGGAATTCCAAATGAATTCATTAAATTTGCAGAACCATCTATAACTGCTTTTAGTTTTGCGGCTAATCCACTAGCGGTGGCCCATGAAGCGTAATGTTGTGTGAATGCTGCTGTACCACCACCGTTCATACCAATTCCTGCCGTTACTGCAACAATTATTAAAGTTGCAAGAGCTCCTTCGAGCAACATTCCCCCAAAACCTACAGGCAATGCGTCTGTTTCCTTTTCAAGTTGTTTTACTGTTGTTCCAGAAGCTGCAAGGCTGTGGAACCCGCTAATTGCGCCACAAGCAATTGTTATAAATAAAGCTGGAAAAATAGATGGGGCATCACTTACATGATGAAATGCGGGAGCAACTACCTTTGGATGACCAATAAATACACCTAAAAGAAGTAATACCATTGCTATTAAAAGTTCGTGTGAGTTTATATAATCACGTGGTTGGAGTAACCTATGTACTGGTAAAGTTGATGCAAAAAATACGTAGATGTACAGTATAATGATCCACGTTATTATTGGAGAACCACCAAGCGCTGGAACTTTTATTGGGAAATAAAGCCCAATAAAGATAGTAATGTACATCAAAAATACCGCTATTATCGAATATATGGTATCGTTTTTATTCTTTTTATACACCATATATCCAAGCCAAATAGCAATAGGTATTTCCATCCAAACTGGAAAGACACTTGCAGGATACATGTTAAATAGTATTCCCATGATTAAACCGAAAATTGCTATTACAATCCAAAGCAAAAATTGGATAAGAAGTAGAAATATTATTCCTACTCTATTAGAGATAACTCCTCTTGTTAATTCACCTAGAGTGCTACCTTTGTTTCTAGCACTTATAGCAAGTGCCATAAAATCGTGAACTGCTCCCATGAAAATTGGACCAAGTAGAACCCATAAAAATGCAGGAACCCATCCCCAGATAACTCCTATAGCCGGTCCAACAATTGGACCTGTTCCAGCAATTGTTGTGAAATGATGACCAAGAAGTATGTGCTTTTTGGTTGGTACATAATCTACACCATCATAAAATTCCTTTGATGGGACAGGGTTTTTGTCGTTTAAGCCCATGAGTTTTTTTGCAATCCATTTACCATAGGTTTGGTATGCAACTATATATCCAAAGAAAGCTATTAAAACGAGAAATACGGAGTTCATGGTTTAAGCACCTCCAGTATAAAGTTTTGGTATATCCATTGTAACGTGGATTAATAATATGAAGGAACAACTAGAGCAAAATTTGGAATGAAAAGTTAAATATGAATTATAAAAGGTGCAAATATCGCTTGACAAGTTTAGAATATTTTTTACTAACTGGTATAGTAATTTCACAAGAGTCACCAAGTTTTAAAAGTAAGTTTTTTCTTTCTTTGGTTATTTTTTTTAATTTATTCATGTTTACGATAAAAGATTTGTGAACGCGTAAAAAACTATCTGGGAGCTTTTTTTCCAAGGTTCCAATGTTTAGTTTGTGAATTTTATATTCTTTTTCTAAAGTTATTGCAGTTGCTGTTTTGCCGAAAGATTCAATATATAGAATTTTTTCTATATCTAAAAGTAAGATGCCGTCTTGATCTATAACGGGAAGTTTTTCGAAATGTGGTCTAAATAACTCTAGAATCTTATCAACACACTGTTTAAAACGAGTTTCGGTAACAGGCTTTACAAGATAATCAATTGCGTTAATTTCAAATGCTTCTGCACCATATTCTGGATATGCAGTAACAAAAACAACTTTTATATCTTTTAAAAAACGTGCAAATTCTAATCCATTTTTTCCATTTAAGTTTATATCTAAGAATAAAATATCCAAGTTGTTTAAATTTTTAATTTCGTCAATTGATTGGTATTCTCCTATAAGTTCGAATTCATTAATTGACATTATAAGTCTCTTAAGATGTTCACGTGATGCAAATTCATCTTCGACTATTGATACTTTTATCATATTTTCACCTCACAGGTAGATCAAATATTACTTTTAATCCATTGGAATTTTCAAATAAAAGAGAAGCTTTTTTGTTATAGATTAGCTTTAAACGTTCGCTAACAAGTTTGAGACCTGTTCCCATTGTAATTTTATCTGTACCTGGTCCGTGATCGCGAATTTCAATTCTTAATCGGTCTTCTTTGATATAGCATGATATTTCAATTTTTATTTTATTGTTTTTTCTTCCATATTTAATTGCATTTTCAATTACAGGCTGAAAAATAAAAGGAGGAATTTTTACATCTATTTTGGGGCAGTTTATTTTGTATTCTAAAATTTCAGGGTATCTCATTTTCATTATTCCAAGATAATTTTCTATTGCATTTATTTCGGATTCTAAAGTTGTTAATTTATCTTTTCTCTCATAAATATAACGTAGTAATTCAGAAAGTTTGTCTATACATTCTACGGACTTTTTTGTATCTACATTTGAAAAATATCTTACTGTACTTAGTGTGTTAAAGAGGAAATGTGGACTAAGTTTAGAAGTAAATTCACGAAGTTGGGCTTCTTTTGCAAGTTTTGCCTCAATTACGGCTTTTTGAATAGAAAAGACAAGTGATAGTATGTGAACTATTTTTTTTCCAAAGAATATATGAACTTCCTTCGTTTTGTTCTTGGAGGAAAAAATTAATGTTCCAGCTGTATCATCTCCAATTGTAATAGGGAAAACTATATACCATGTCCCATTTTTAAAGAATTTCAAAATCTTTTTGCTTTTTATGGATTTTTTGTAATCTATTTCAAGATTTAGATCTTCTGGATATTTTGAGATAATGGAATTTTGCGATGTTACAAATACACCGTCTACAGGTGAATTTTGTACTATTAGTTGGCAGATTTTTGAAATATTTTGTTCACTATTTTTTGTGTTAATAGTTCCAATTAGTTCTTCAAAAATGGATATAAACCAATTTGTAGTGATTTTTGACACAAGTTGCATTTGCCATTCGAAGTTTTTAAACATAGTGGCAAGTAGTGTTACACCAAATGTATTTACAACAACCATGGGAATAAAGATTTTATGAGTTATATCTATTGCCAAGCTTTCTGGAAATATCATATAACGAGCAATTGCAAGATGGACTGTTTCTGCAAAAGATGCTGTAAAAAAAATTGTAATTATAGAAGGGTTACCGTGCGTCAAATAGTGGATAGATGCGGCAATAATTCCAGAAAGAAATGTTCCAATGGCACAGGGAATTGCTGAGATTCCACCTAGGAAAAGCCGGTGTGCAGAAGCTATGCCTCCAGCAATAAAAGCTGATGGAAACCCACCAATTAAGGAGGTAAATATTATACCAACATCTCTATAATTTATTATTGCCCCTTTATACCATATTCCTAAATAAGTTCCAATTATTCCAAAAATAGCACCAAGGATTCCTAAAAGCATTGCATTATGCGATTTTATGAGTTTTATAAATAAGCTTCTGGTATTGTATAATGTGAGTATCATGTACATTATGACAATAAGAAGTGATAATCGAGAAAGTAAGTTAATTAGAGCATTTGTAATACTCAACAAGGATCACGCTCCATCCCTCTGAAACCAAATTCATCCAAAGGTGCAATATAAGAGTTTTTTGTGGTTTTGAAGATTTTCTTTGCATCGTTTACAAATTTTGGTGTTACTACTATTTCAATGTAATCCACTTTTTTCAAAAATTCACTAGGATATCCTAGCGGTTTTTTGGAAACAAAAACAATAAATTTTTTTGCAAAGCCTAATTCTTTGTATTTAATGATACTTTTTACATCAGAGGATGTAAAATGGGTACCGTACAATATAGCACAGTCATACATCATCTATCACCAACTTTTATAAGTTATATCGTTAAAATTATATCATAATTAAATTTCCAAAGTTGTTGAAAAAATCTAGAAAAAACTTTTGTAAATAGAGTTATAATATTTGAGAAGAAAGGAGGAAAAAATGGCTAGCTAATGTGTTTGGACCTGTTCCATCAAGGAGATTGGGAAACTCATTGGGGGTTAATTTAGTTCCTTTAAAGACGTGCAATTACTCATGTGTTTATTGTCAATTGGGAAAAACAAACTATTTTACAAACGAAAGAAAGGAATATTATCCTACAGAAAAAATAATAAATGAATTGGAATATGCTATTGAAAATACCACTTTAAGTATAGATTATATAACTTTTGTAGGTGATGGTGAACCAACTTTACATTCGAAAATTGGAAGGATAATCAGATGGGTAAGAGAGAAAACAAGTTTTAAGGTTGCAGTTATTACAAACGGATCGTTGTTGTATTTAAATGAAGTACGTAATGATTTACTATATGCCGATTTGGTTCTTCCTAGCATAGATGCTCCTGATGAAAGAAAGTTTAGGTTAATCAATAGACCAGTTATGAAAATTAGATATGAAGAAATAATAGATGGTTTAAAACTTTTTGCAAGAAATTTTAAGGGAAAGCTTTGGATTGAAGTTATGTTAATGAAAGATATTAATGATTCTAAAGAAGATATTGATAAAATTTCGAAAATAATAAATTCTATTTTTCCTATACCTGAAAGAGTTTATATAAATGTTCCCATTAGACCGCCGGCAGAAAAGTGGGTAACTATACCAGATAAAAGAAGTTTGATGTATGCTCAGGAAAAACTCCCAAATGCTATACCCATTAATTTTAGAGAAAAAGGTAAGTTTGATGTCAATAAGTATACTAATGCATGTGAAGCAATTTCAGATATAACAGAAAAACATCCATTAAGATATGATCAAGCAAAAGAAATAGCAGAATATTTTGGAGAAACAATAGATAAAGTGTTAAAAAAATTACAAAAAGAAGTAAAGTTTGTGGAATATGATAATGAAAGGTATCTAAAAAAATTAAAAAATAAAAATGAGAATACGTTCTAATGATTAGATAATAAATCATATTATTCATTTACGATTTAACAAACAACAAGAAGTGATATAATTATAAAAGGAAATTAATAAAATGAAATTATTTGAAGAGGAGGTGGGGTATATGAACCTTAAAACAAAGATATTATTATTAGTCTTTTTACCTCTTCTAGTATTATTTGTGATTGGAATGTTTACTGCAAGTATGGTTAGTAGTAGTAACAAAGATGTTTTGCAAAAAGTTCAAGAATATGAAAAAGCTACTTACTTACTTGAAAAGCTCTCTGATTTTCAAGCAAGTGTTAAAGCGTACCAATACGGTGCAAAAAATTTCGAGGAATTAAACAAACTTTTTGTTGAATTACAAAAAGTTTCTAATGATATACCAATGTTGAAGAAAAATATTGATGCACTTTCAAAGAATTTGAAAGGTATAAAAGATGGCAATAAAAACCTTGTTTCTGATGTGGTAAAATTTACCGAAAATGTAAAAAAAGATATACTTTTTAATCTTGAAAAAAAGAAAGATAACTTAAATGATGCAATAAATTATACAGATTCTATGATAAAGGTTTTACTTGTCTTTTTACCAATAATTATTACGGTAATTTCTGTGTTCTTTGTTTTAATAGTTTCTTCTAAAATTTTCAAAAATATTACATTGTTAGTTACAGTGACTAACTTACTTACGCAGAATGACTTAACAGTTAATATTAATGAAGCTAAAACGAAAGATGAAATGGGAGTTCTTTTAAAATCATTTAAAAAGTTTGTTGATTATCTTAGGGATAATTTAAAGAAAATACGAAGAGAAACAATTGATATAGTGGAAAACATTGATAAAATTTCTGATTCTACTGTATCACTGGCAAGTCAATCTGATAATATTGTAAAACGTATGGATAACATTTCTGCAAGAATTCAAACGATTTCCGCATCAATACAGGAAACAACAGCTGGTGCAGAGGAAATTAGTGCTGCTACCAAGCATATAGCAGATAGTGCTCAAGATTCTGCAATGTTTGCAGAACAAAGTACAGATCTTGCAAAAGATGCAGCAGATATATTAAAGTCCGTTATTCAAACAACTAAAAAGATAGCAGATTCTACAAAAGATGTAGAAAGAGTGGTTGAAAGTTTTAATAAAGGAGCAGAGGATATAACACAATTTATTGAAACAATTAATGCCATTGCAGAACAGACAAATTTACTAGCACTCAATGCGGCGATAGAAGCTGCACGTGCTGGTGAAGCAGGAAAAGGATTTGCCGTAGTAGCTGATGAAATTAGAAAACTTGCCGAAGAAAGTAAAGTTGCATCAGAAAAGATAAAAGTCGTTGTTGATGAGATTTCAGGTATTGCAAAAGAAGCACAAAGTGTTTCACAAGAAATAACTATCCAGGTAGATGAAGGAACAAAATTAACTGATGTGGCCGATAAGAAACTTGATGAGATAATAGGAGCAATACAGAAGATAAACGAAATGCTACAGAATATAGCTGCATCTGTTGAAGAACAAACTGCGGCCGTAGATGAGATTTCAACGGCAATGGTTGATAATTCAAAGAGTGTTGAAGAGATAAATTACAATATTGGTGATATTAATGCATCACTTCAAGAAGTAAATGCCAATATTCAGGAAATAGTATCTGAAGTAAAAGATATTAGAGATGGCACTAACACATTGAAGAATATAGTTTTAAAATATAAAATATAAAATAAGGGGATATATCCCCTTATTTTTACGCATATTTACGCATACTAAAGCAAAAAAAAGATTTAATGTGATAAATTTTTATAATTATACAAGAAATTAGTTGATAAATAAAAAGTTTTTAGATATACTTTTAAATGGTGAAACGGAATTTAAGGAGGTGTTTTCATGGGAAAGAAAAAAGTTATAATAATGGGAGCGGCAGGTCGTGATTTTCATAATTTTAACACTTATTTTAGAAATAACCCAGATTATGAAGTAGTGGCGTTTACTGCAACGCAAATTCCAGATATTGAAGGAAGAGTATATCCTGCAGAACTTGCCGGTGAACTTTATCCAAACGGTATTCCAATTGAGCCGGAAGAAAAGTTAGTGGAATTAATTAAAAAATATGACGTGGATGAGGTTATCTTGGCTTACAGTGACCTTCCACATCAATACGTTATGGAAAAAGCAGAAACCGTTCTTTCGGCAGGAGCTGATTTTAAATTAATGGGGCCAAGAAATACAATGGTTGAGTCAACAAAGCCTGTTATTTCAGTTTGTGCAATTAGAACAGGATGTGGAAAGAGTCAAACAACAAGGCGTGTCCTTGATATCTTAAGAGGATTTGGTAAAAAAGTTATTTCTATTAGGCATCCAATGCCATATGGTGACCTTGTTGCTCAAAAGGTACAAAGATTTGCTGATTACTCTGATTTGGACAAGCACAAATGTACAATTGAAGAAAGAGAAGAATATGAACCACATATTGATAGAAAGAGTGTAATTTACGCAGGGGTGGATTATGAAGCTATTTTAAGAGCAGCTGAAGCAGAAGATCCAGATATTATACTTTGGGATGGAGGAAATAATGACTTTTCATTCTACAAAACGGATTTGTTGATTACGGTTGTTGATCCTCACAGACCAGGTCACGAGGTTTTATACTACCCAGGTATGTCTAACTTGTTGATGGCGGATGTTGTAGTGATTAATAAAGAGGAAACAGCAGATATTGAAGGTATTGAAAAAGTAAGAGAAAATATTGAAAAATGGAATCCAAATGCGATTGTTGTTGATGCAGCATCTCCAATCTTTGTTGAGAATCCAGAAGCAATTAAAGGTAAAAGGGTGCTTGTAGTAGAAGATGGGCCAACCCTAACACACGGTGAAATGAGGTATGGTGCAGGATACGTAGCAGCGAAAAAATTTGGTGCAGCAGAAATAATTGATCCAAGACCATATGCAGTTGGTTCTATAGTTGATACATACAAGAAATATTCTCACCTTGATATGATACTTCCTGCAATGGGATATGGCGAAAAACAAATGAAGGAATTAGAAGAGACGATAAATAGAGCAGATGCTGATCTCGTAATTATAGGTACACCTATTGATCTTAGAAGAGTAACGAAATTGAATAAACCTGCTGTAAGAGTTACTTATGAATTACAAGAAATTGGAAAACCAACACTTGAAGATATTTTGAAAGAGTTTCTCGAGAAGAAAGGTTTGTTATAATAAAAAGCGGGGAGATTCCCCGCTATCTTTTAGTGGGAGGGATGTACAAATGGGAGTTAATTTAAAAGGCAAATCCCTGTTAACATTGCTTGATTTTTCCACGGATGAAATCAAATATTTGATTGAAATAGCAAAAACATGTAAAGCAGATAGTAGAGCGCAAATTATCCATCAAAGGTTTCGAGGAAAAACACTTGCAATGATTTTTGAAAAAAGATCTACAAGAACAAGAGTTGCTTTTGAAACTGCTTTTGGTGAGGAAGGAGGACATCCATTATTTTTATCTACTCAGGATATTCAATTAGGTGCTAAAGAATCTATTGAAGATACTGCAAGAGTTCTTGGAAGAATGGTTGATGCAATAATGTTTAGAGGATTTAAACAAGAAACAGTTGAAATATTGGCAAAGTATTCTGGTGTCCCTGTATATAATGCATTAACTGATTTGTATCATCCAACTCAAGTTCTTGCGGATTTGATGACAATAGAGGAGAATTTTGGAAAGTTGAGAGGCATAAAGTTGGTATTTATGGGTGATGGAAGAAATAATATGGCTAATTCTTTGATGATAGGTTCGGCAAAAATGGGTTTACATTATGTGATTTGTTCTCCAAAAGAATTAAGACCAAATGAAGAATTAACTAAAAGATGTTTGGAAATTGCAAAGGAAACAGGTGCAAAAATAGAATTTACAGATAATGTAGATGAAGCAGTGATAGGCGCTGATGTAATATACACAGACGTTTGGGCATCAATGGGTGAAGAGTCAAAAGCAGAAGAAAGAAGAAAATTACTTATGCCATATCAGGTTAATAAAGAAATTATGAAAAAAACTGGAAAACCTGAAACAATATTTATGCATTGTTTGCCAGCTGTAAAAGGAGAAGAAGTAACTTTTGAGGTTATTGAAGGACTTCAAAGTAAAGTTTGGGATGAAGCTGAAAATAGAAAACATACGATAAAGGCTGTTATGCTTGCTACGATATGAGTAAAAGGTCCTCTTGTTGTTTTTAGAATTTAGTGGTGAAACTTTTAAAAAATAAACAGTTAAATAAAGCGTATTTTTCTCCTCAAGCGTATGAGCTTGGGGAGTTTTTAATTTGGATAATTATGCTATAATATTTTTGAAATAAGGAGGTGTGGATTATCTTTAAAGGAATTTTGAAAAAGCTAACGGATATTTTATTAGTCTATGAATCAGATGAGTTTGAAATAGTTTCAACTATTTTTTCTGAGGAAAGAGTAAGGGAAATATTTAGTTTGTTTCTTAAACAAAATAGGTTCAATTTGTTAGATGGAATGGATAAATTCTTTTTTGAATTTGAAGATGAAATTTTTGAAGTAGATGTGGAAAAAGATGGCTATAAATATATAATTAGTTTTAAAAAGATTAATGATTTAGTTAGTAATGATTTAAAAGCAAAGATGTTTAATATTTTAGGAGAGATACTTGATAAATTTATTTGTGAATGGTTGGAAAAAGGATTTAATAGAAAAGAAAACTATAGTAATTTAACTGAACTTTTTGTTGAAAATTTTCCAGAGATAGATGGTGCTTTATTTTCCACGAGAGATGGTGATATTTTACGCATAAGAGGTGCATCAGGTTTTGATTATGAGATAATGAAAGATGTTTTTTTTACTTTAGATGAAGTATACTCTGAAAGATTAAAAAGACCAATGATCGTTAAATTAGATGATGTTGCTGAGGAATATTATCTGAATGTAGATAATGAAAGGATGAAAAAAGTAGAATTTTTAATGAAATATGCGCATTTAACTAGAATATTATCGATGTTGTCCATTCCTTTTTATAAAAATAATGAATTATTCGGGTTTATATCTTTATACAACTTTGAAAATGAATTTGCATTTGAAAATGAAAACTACATGTACCTTGCAAATGTACTTTCAAAATTATTTACAGGTGTATTTAACAAAATTTAACCCCTCTAGAGGGGTTAAATTTCTTTTACAATTTCTATGTTATTGAATCTAAATTTTAATATGTTTTTAAGTGCTTCAATATTTGAATCTCCTGTTTCAAATAATACAAGGTAGCTGTTTTGAGATAATCTAACATAAAAATCACTTTTTCTTATTTTTTCCTTTATATCTTCTTTTGTTTTTAGCAAGATAGGATAAAACATTGGATTTCGCCTTTTTTTATCTAGAGCAATTAGTTTTATTGCAAGTTCCATGGATATTTCATTTCTTGTTGGTAAATTGGTTATTTCAAAATTATTGGGTAATTTTAGTTGTTGAGTCATTAATAAAATTTGCATTTCACATAGTTTTCTAAAAGGCATTATCCAATCGAAATCTAATCCACTTAGAAGTTCACCGGAGTAAAGCTGAGTGATTTTTTGTAGGACATCATTAGAAGGTTTTTTTTCCATAAGTTTTTGGAATTCAAGATAATCACATTTGAGTTTTTTAGGATTAAGGAATATCATATTTTTTTCTATCTTGAGATCGTCTTTGGTTATGTTTAATCCTTTTCTAATCATATATAAAAGTGTATTTAGGTTTTTTCTCGAGTATATTTTGTCATAACCTTCAAAAAATAAATCTAGGATTTCATTTACAAATATTTTCCTTTTGACGTTTAAAATTAAATAGTATAGTATGTATTCGGCTTTTTTGCTGTTTAAAAGTATTTTTTCATCTTTTAGATAAATACCATATTTTCCGAACATTTTAATGTACATTTAATCCCCCCTATATTCCTTTTGATTATATTTTATCATATTGTGGAGATAATTTTATTATGATTTTTTTAAATTTTTAAAAGTTTTTAATTGAAAAAAGAGGTGAAATAGTGGTTTTAGAGATAAAAAAAATAAAAAATGAAGCTGAAAAAATGGTAAATGAAAGATGGAATGAATTTTTAGAACTTAGAAAAAGTGGGAGTGAGATAGACCTTTTTTCTGAGTTATCTTTTTGTGTTTTAACTGCAAATTGGTCTGCAAAAGGTGGAATGATTGCGCAAGAGAAAATTGGTGAGGGATTTTATACATTTTCTCTAGAAGAATTAGAAATATCTTTAAGGAAGGTCGGGCATAGGTTTCCAAGGGCAAGGGCAAGGTATATATATGAAAATAGATGGATTGTTGGAAATTTAAGAAACTTGTTGAATTTACCCGTTGAAGAAGCAAGGGAGTTTTTGGTAAAAAATGTTAAAGGAATTTCATGGAAAGAATCTTCGCATTTTTTGAGGAATGTAGCTTTTTGTGAAGTTGCAATTTTAGACAAACATGTTTTAAGGTTGTTAAATAAGTACGGTTATATTGATATCATACCCAAAAGTTGGAGTAAAAGGAAATATCTTGAAATTGAAAAAATTTTTAAATCTCTTGCAGATGAATTTGGAGAATGTCCAGGAAGATTTGATATGTATTTGTGGTATTATTTAAAGGGAAAAGTTGAAAAGTAGGAGGGATTTTATGAAAATTTCAGAAATGTTGTTTAATGAAGCGTTTGAGTTTGTGGATAATTCTATTTTTTTGGAAGATTATATAATTGGATATGGTTTAACTGCTGCTTTGCTAAGTGACGGCAGATGTGGTGTTAGTTACACATTAAGAGAAGATACACTTGGAAAATGTGAAGAGTTTTTTAAATGTACTTCAAGTACGGGTAATCCAGTAAGTAAAATAGATGTTGGAATGAGTGTAAGAAAAATTTTGAAAATAGGGGCATTTTCCCCTGAACCTTTGACAAGATCAGTGGCATATGCGGTTTTAAATTCCGTTTTTTATTATGATGAAAGTAAATATCTGAAAGGAGACATAACTAAGTTTTTAGATGTATCTTTTGATGACACGGTTGGAATTGTTGGAAAAATAGAACCACTAATTGAGTATCTTAAACCAATTGCTTGGGATGTTTTAGTTTTTGATAGGAATAGAAATAGTGAGGATGTGCTTCCAGATTGGGCTATAGTTGATCTTTTACCTAAGTGTACGGTAGTAATCATAACCGGTGCAACAGTTGTCAATGGAACAATAGATTGGATTTTAAAATATGTGGATACAAAAAGGGTTGTTATTGTAGGACCATCTACACCACTTGTAAAGAAAATGCCGGTAAAATTACTTGCTGGAGTAAGAGTTTTGGATCCAAAAAAATTATTTAAATTAATTGCACATGGGGCTGGAACAAGGAAAATAATTGCTGAAAGATTAGTTGAAAAAGTTGTAATAAAAGGAGGGATATTTTGACAAAAAAGTTGAAAAAAATTTTATATGGTTTTCAAAGAAATGAAATTACAGAATTTTATGTCTATAGATTTTTATCAAAGATTTCTAAAAATAAAAATAGTAAAGTTCTTAGAAAAATTGCAGAAGATGAATTTAGGCACTATAACATTTTAAAGAAATATTCGAAAAAAGATCTTCATCCAAATTATTTGAAAATAATTTGGCATATCTTTATTTATTTTATTTTAGGATTAACTTTTTCTTTAAATGCTATGGAAAAGGGTGAAGAAAAAGCCCAAAAAAATTATTTGATGTTGAAAGATGAAATACCGGAAATTGAAAAAATAATATTAGATGAAGATTTACATGAAAAAGAGTTACTAAAGCTTATCGACGAAGAAAGGATAAAATATATTAGTTCAATGGTTTTGGGATTAAATGATGCTCTTGTTGAATTAACAGGAACACTCGCAGGATTAACTTTTGCATTTCAAAATTCAAAATTGGTTGCCCTTTCAGGTGTGATAACTGGTATTGCAGCATCATTTTCAATGTCTGCTTCTGAATATTTATCACAAAGGTCTGATCCAAATTCACAAAATCCATTAAAATCTGCTATTTATACAGGTATTGCTTATATTTTTACAGTATTTCTATTGGTTATGCCATATATATTGGTACCTAACCCGTTTTTTGCTTTAGTTTTCTTGTTGGTTATTGCATTGGTGATCATTTTATTTTTTTCATATTTTGTTTCAATAGTTCAAAATAAGAGTTTTAAAGGTTATTTTTCTGAAATGTTTTTAATTAGTTTTGGAGTTATGGGTTTGTCTTTTATAATAGGGATCATTGCTAAAATGTTATTTAATATAGATATTCTTTAGTTTTTTATTCCTTAGATATTCAATTGTTGAGAATAAAAGAATGACTATAAATGAATAAATTGTGTTTAAGGCTCTTGCTTCTGGAATTTTTCTGGAACTTAAGAGTCTATATATGGATATAGATAGGGTTGAAACTGGTGGGTTACTTAATGTTATAGTTGCAGACATTTCACCTATTGATAAGGTGAAAGCGTATACAAAAGCTGTTAGTAGATGGTATTTAATTTGTGGAAACCTTATTTTTAAGTTTAAATTAAATGTATTTGCACCGTCTATTTTAGCTGCTTCGATAGAGTATGGATCAATTGTTTTCCAACCACTTGAGATTATTCCATATACTATTGGAAGCGAAATTAACGAGTATATTACAAGAATTGAAATATATTGACTAATATTTAGGGACACATATGAGAAAGCAAGAGTAACTGGAGAAATTGATGCGGGTAAAAACATTAAATATTGAAGCTTTTGGATTTTATAAAAAGAGCTTACTATTGAGATAATTATTGAAATAATTGAAGAGATTATACTAAAAGAGATTGTATATACAAACATAGATGAAAAAGTGGTACCAATGTATCTTTTTAAATTTAATGATAAAAGTCTTTTGAAGTTTTCTGTTCCAAATCCTCCACCGTAGTTTATAAATCCTGAAAGGACAGAATATGTTAGTGGAATGAATATGATTGCAATGGTTAGAATTATATAGAAATATCCCCAAATGGGGAATTTTTCTTTTAAAGAGTCTCCATTGTGGAATTCAAACTTTTCAAATGAAAGCATGTATGAAACTACAGAGATGAATAAGATTTGAAAAAATGAAAGTGAAAGAGCACTTTTAAAATCAAAGAGTATTTTTGTGTACATATATATGGAAACTTCAATAGTTGAATATTTTATTCCACCAAGTATTAAAACAACTGAAAAACTTGTAAAAGTATAGACATAAGTTAAAAGAAATGCTTTTAAAATCGATGGAGTTAAAATTGGAAGTTCCACTTTCCAAAAAATTCTGTGTTGTTTTGCACCATCTATTTTTGCTGCTTCGATTAAACTTGCATCTATTTTTTCCCATGTTTCTCCAACTATCCTTATGAAAAGTGGAAAGTTATAGAAGACATGTCCTAGAATTACAGCGGTGAATGTATACAAAATTTTCCCATCAAATCCTAGTATTCCCAACAACTTAGTTAAGAGTCCATTTCTTCCAAAAGCCATTAAAAATCCAATGCTCATGGTAACACCAGGTAAAATAAAAGGAATTGATGACAATATTCTAAAAATAGATTTTAAAAATGCATGTGTCTTTGTTCTAGCAACAATGTATGCGCCTGGTAATCCAAGAATCAATGTGAAAATCGAAGAAACAATTGCTTGGGTTATAGTAAATTTGATAACATTTAAGTGATCTTTTATAGTGGAAAAGTTTATTCCACCGAATTTATAAAATAGAAAAAATAAGGGGACAAAAAGTCCCCCAATAACGTACAATAAAGGGATTACCCACCAATAATTTCTTTTGTCCATTCTTTTAATATCTCCTCTTGTTTTTCATATAAATTTGGATTTATTTTTAAAATTTTTTCCATTTTTGGTACATATTTAAATGCATCTGGAATACTGACATTGGTTACGGGAAGCATCCATTGATTTAATGGAATTTTTTCTTGAAAACTGTCCATTAATACAAACTCTAAAAATCTTTTTGCAAGTTCTATATTTTTTGCACCTTTTACTATTGCAGCATATTCAACTTGTACAAATGCCCCTTCTTTCATAATTACTGGTACATATGTGATTTTACCATAGTTGTAATAACTATATGCACCATCTGTAGCGTAACTTACCATGATATCTGCTTCGCCGGTTTCGAGCATTTCAAATGCTTCATCCCAGCCTGGTGTTATTGTTAGTATGTTTTCTTTGAATTTTTTCCAAAAATCTAGATAGTTGTCTCCATAGATGGCGATTGTCCACAACAAAAAACTAATTCCTGTGCTTGAAGTGCGTGGATCTTCCACAACTATTCTGTTTTTGAACTCTTTTTTTAATAAATCCGAAAAACTTTTTGGTGGATTTTTTACAGTGTTTTTGTTGTAAACTATTGCAATGGCACCAAAATCAAATGGTACACCGTATTCATCTTTTAATTCTGGATATTTTAATAAAGAATAATTTATCGGTGAATATTTTTCAAGTAATCCTTCTTTTTTTGCCCTATGCAATAAAGCTTGGTCAAGTCCTATTATTACGTCTGCTTTTTGATTATCCTTTTCTAATATTAACCTTGATAATACGGCTCCGGCATCTCCAAAAGATCTAAGTTCGACTTTGCAATCATACATTTTTTCAAAAATTGGAATTACTTCATAACCAATCCCTGAGACGAAACTATCGTATGTGTAAATTACCAATGTTTGGGTAGAAAAATAAAGTACTCCAATTAGAATAAACAAGCTCACAATATATTTTTTCATCTTTTCACCTCCTAAAAAAAATCCCTCCTTTTGGAGGGTTTTCCCCATCCCTCCGCCAGTATTACCTGGGTCAGGTTCAAAGGGTCGAAGGTTTCCACCTTCCTCTCAGCCCCGGAATATGGAGCTCCCCTTGGGTTAATTCTATTATACATCAGGTTGATTAATTCAAAAACATAAAGTTTTACGTAAATGTTAAATTTATTCGGTGTGTTAAGTTAAGTAATCGAATTGACGTAATTTATTTGTTACATATAATTTTATGTTTGTTTTCAAAGTTGTACAAAAATTTAATTGAAAAAAGGAAAAAGTATAATATACTAAATTAGGAAGAAAAAGGAAGGTGATTTATTTGTTCGAGGGACTACAAGAAAAACTTTCAAAGGCGTTTAAAAGTTTATCTGGAAAAGGAAAGATTACGGAAAAAAATATTAAAGAAGCTATTAGAATAGTAAAGCTTTCTTTGCTGGAAGCTGATGTTAATTATAAAGTGGTAAAAGAATTTATAGATGAAGTAAAGAAGAAAGCGTTAGGAGAAGAAGTCTTGAGATCTTTGACTCCTGATCAAATGTTTATTAAGATTTTGAAAGACGAATTAATTAGATTAATGGGGGAAAAATCGCAATTGCAAATGATTCATTCCCCTTCATATATTATGATGGTTGGATTGCAAGGAAGTGGTAAGACAACGAGTGCAGCTAAAATTGCAAATTTACTTAAAAAAAGAGGTAGAAAACCATATTTAGTCGCAGCAGATACCTATAGACCTGCGGCTATTGATCAATTGATAACTTTGGGTAAAAGGATAGACGTACCTGTCTACTATGGTGATAAAAAAAATCCAATTAAAATAGTAAAATGGGCTTTAAAAGAAGTAAAAGATAGTGGATATGATGTAGTAATATTTGATACAGCTGGGAGATTGCACATAGATGAAGAAATGATGTCCGAATTGGTGGAAATTAAAGATATTTTAAAACCGGATGAAATTTTGATGGTAGTTGATGCAATGACTGGGCAAGATGCGGTAAACTCTGCTAAAACTTTTGATGAAAGGCTGGATGTCACGGGATTTGTGGTAACAAAGATGGATGGTGATGCAAGGGGTGGAGTGATTTTATCAATTAGATATGTTACACAAAAACCTGTGAAATTTATTGGAACCGGTGAAAAAATAGAGGACCTTGAAGAGTTTTATCCAGAAAGAATTGCAAGTAGAATATTGGGGCTTGGTGATGTTTTGACGTTAATTGAAAAGGCAGAGCAGGAACTTGATAAAGAAAAAATGAAAAATTTAGGAAAGAAAATGATAAATGCGGAATTTACCTTAGAAGATTTTCAAGAACAGTTGAAGGAAATAAAAAAACTCGGTTCTCTTTCAAAGATTGTTGAGCTTTTACCTGGTGCACCTAAAGTTGATTTAGATCAAGGTGAAAAAGAATTAAAAATAACAGAGGCGATAATAAATTCAATGACTCCTGAGGAAAGAAGAAATCCAAAGATACTTAATGCGAGCAGAAAGAAAAGGATTGCAAAGGGTAGTGGAACTAGTGTACAAGAGGTTAATAAATTAATAAAAAACTATGAGGAAATGAAAAAAATGATGAAAATGTTTAAAAAGGGAAAGTTACCATTTAATTTAAGAGGTTTTAAATTATAAAAATTTGCATGGAGGTGTTTAGTGTGGTAAGGATTAGATTAACACGTATGGGTAAAAAGAAACAACCATTTTACAGAATTGTGGTAGTTGATCAAAGAAAAAGAAGAGATGGTGCATATATTGAAAGTTTGGGATATTATGATCCTATTAAAGACCCTTATGTTCTAAATGTTGATGTAGATAAGGCGGTTGATTGGATTTTAAAAGGTGCACAACCAAGCCAAACGGCAAGAAACCTTTTGAGAAAGGCAGGGGTCTTTAAAAAAGTTGATGAAATAAAAAATGCAAAAAAGAAGGAGGCTAATCAATGAAAGAGCTCCTTGAGTACATACTCAAGGGGATTGTAAAAAATCCCGAAGAGGTAGTTGTTTTGGAATTTAACGAGGATGGAAAAAGAATTTTTGAAATATCGGTAAATTCTGAAGATGTTGGCCAAGTTATTGGAAAGGATGGAAGAACAATAAAGTCAATTAAGATACTTTTATCTTCAATAACCGATGAAAATGATTTTATTTTGAAGGTGGTAAGATGATTAAGACTCTCCATGAGCTTCTAAAAGATAAGGTTCCAGTTGCAATACTTGGGAAAACGCACGGGCTTGGTGGAGAGTTAAGGTTGTTACCATTAACTAATATACCTGAAGTTATTGAATCTTTAGATGAAGTTTTTATATATAACGAAAAGGTAAAAAAGTTTCTATTTGGTAGAATCTCATACATGGTATTGTCGAATGGTTATTACATTGTGAAAATTAAAGGAATTGATTCTGTGAATGACGCTAAAAAATTTGTGGGTTCTAAACTTTATATTGAAAAAAGTATGTTGCCATCTTTAAAAGATGATGAGTATTATTTTTACGAAATTTTAGGTTTAAACGTCTTTGATGAGAATGGTAAGAACATAGGAAAAGTTGATGAGGTTATGCAAACGGGTAGTAACGATGTTTTTGTAATAAATAAGGATACCGAAAATGAAATTATGATACCTGTTATTAAGGATTATGTTGTTTTAATTGACAAGAAAGATAGAAAGATAGTTGTTAGGCTTCCGGAGTGGTTAGGGTGAAAATAAGTATTTTAACCATCTTTCCTGAGATGGTAAGTGTAATAAAAAAATACGGAGTAATCTCCAAAGCGGTGGAAAATAAAATTTTAGATATCCAAATATTTAATCTTAGAGATTTTACAAATGATAAACATAAGGTTGTTGATGATTATCCCTTTGGTGGGGGTCCAGGGATGGTTATGAAGCCAGCACCTTTTTTTAGGTTTTTTGAGTATTTTAATAAAGAATTTGGAAAGCCTTATACAATTTTAACCTCACCACAGGGAGAAACGTTAAATAACGATATTGTAAAGGAATTGAGTTGTGAAAAAAATATTCTTATAATTTGTGGAAGGTATGAGGGAATTGACGAAAGAGTAATGAGTTTTGTTGATAGAGAAATTTCAATAGGTGACTATGTTTTGACTGGCGGAGAACTACCAGCCATGGTCATTGCAGATGCAATTTCAAGATTTGTTCCAGAAGTCATAGATAAAGATTCGGTTGAGCAAGAATCTTTTAACACGGGAATACTTGATCATCCACATTACACAAGACCGAGAGAAATAAATGGTTTAAAGGTTCCAGAAGTTCTATTAAGTGGAGATCACAATAAAATAGAAATTTGGAGACGTAAAATGGCGTTAAAAAAGACTATGGAGAAAAGACCGGATTTGTTTTTTAATAAAGAATTTGATGAGCTTGATAAAGTTGCGTTGCTGGAGTTGTTTAGGGAGTTGATTAATGGTGTTAGATAAAATTTATCTCGCTTTAATTCATTATCCAATTTTAGGAAGAGATGGTAAGATTATATCTACAGCTGTTACAAATTTAGATATACATGACATTGCAAGGACTTGTAGGACTTACAATATTAAAAGGTACTATCTTGTGAATAACTTACCTGCCCAGCAAGATATAGTAAAGAAAGTTTTGGCATATTGGCGAGAGGGGTTTGGAAAAGAGTACAACCCCAACCGTTCAGAGGCCTTATCATTAGTTAAGTTAATGGGTTATTATGAGGATGTTATTGAAGATATAGAAAATATTGAAAAAGAGAAACCTATTATCATGTTTACATCTGCCAAATGGCGCGAAAATACTATAACATTTGATGAAGGAAAAGAAATGATTTTGAGAAGTGATAAACCTATTTTAATTTTATTTGGTACTGGTTGGGGTATGCCAGATGAGATTTTAGAGCAATGTGATTATGCGCTGGAGCCTGTAAGAGGAAAATCCGATTTTAATCATCTTTCTGTACGGGCTGCTGTTGCAATAATACTTGATAGGTTAATAGGAGAGAATGTATAAAGGAGGGATTTATATGAGTATGGATAACCTTATTAGAATTATTGAAAAGAATCAAATTAAAGAGGTGCCAGAATTTAGACCTGGAGATACTGTAAAAGTATATGTTAAATTTAAAGAAGGAAACAAAGAAAGAACACAAGCTTTTGAGGGAATTGTAATTTCTTTAAGAGGTTCTGGTATTGGAAAAACATTTACAGTTAGGAGAATTGGTGCTAATGGTGTAGGTGTTGAAAGAATCTTTCCACTGTATGCACCAATAATTCAAAAAATTGAGGTTGTCAGGCGTGGTAAAGTTAGAAGGGCAAAACTATATTACTTGAGAAACATCCGCGGAAAGGTGAAAATTAAGGAGAGAAGGTAATTTAAATGAAAAAAAGCCCTTCAAAAATCTTTAAGGATACAGTTATTACGCTTGTTTATGCTATAGTTGCAGCTACAATTATTAGGCTGTTTGTTTTTGAAACTATGATGGTCCCCACAGGTTCTATGATACCAACTATTAACATTGGGGACCGCCTTTTTATTGAAAAAATAACTTTTCAAGCGAGAGAACCTGAAATAGGTGAAATAACAGTATTTTGGACGCCTTTCCGCGATGAGAGAGCTCAACAGATGCTTAGAGCATTTGATAAATTTATGGATTTGTTTTCTCCCAAGGAATTTAAAGGACATGTAAAATATGTAAAAAGACTTGTGGCAAAAGAAGGCGATGTTATTACGTTAAAGTTAGTTGATGGTAAATGGAAACTATTTGTTAATGGAGAGATTCCAGAAAATTTAAGGGATGTCAATTACTTACCTGAAGGTGTTTTTGAATATCCGGAACTTTGGAATTATTTAGATAAGGCTAGTAGATTGAGAAATAATCAAACAGAATATAGAAAATTTCTCTATGAACTTGCTTTGAAAAAGGGCTCAAAATTTGCCAATATAGTTTTTAGTATAGTTGGCGGAATGGAACCAGTGAAATACGGTATCCCGTATTATGAATATGTGGATAAATATTTAAAATCAAAGAATATAAATTTTGAAGATTATATATGGAAAAAAAATGGGCAAGTTTTTGTAAAAATACCAAGCGGTTTCTACTTTTTTATGGGAGATAATTCTAGGGAAAGCTTAGATAGTAGATATTTTGGATTCGTTCCCAAAGAGGCTGTTATTGGAAGACCTATATTGAGAATTTGGCCGTTGAAAAATTTTGGACCAGTTCAACCAATTGGGATAAAATAAAGGCTCCTTAAAAGGAGCCTTTATTTTTATTATTTTACATTCCAAATATCCTTTGCGTATTCCATTATCGTTCTATCACTTGAGAAAATACCGACTCTTGCAACGTTTAGTAATGCTTTTTTATTCCAAAGATATTTATCTCTATATGTTATGTCTATTTCTTTATG
Organism: Thermosipho sp. 1244; assembly: GCF_018588215.1. Lineage (NCBI taxonomy): Bacteria > Thermotogati > Thermotogota > Thermotogae > Thermotogales > Fervidobacteriaceae > Thermosipho > Thermosipho sp. 1244. The sequence goes on along the minus strand of NZ_LNGA01000030.1, from coordinate 19,201 downwards.
TCTAGTTTTATAACTGTCAAAATCTGCAAGTAGCATATATTCATCTGCTTGTGAACCATTTAAACCAAATAATAACGATTGGAATATATCTTTAAATAAGTCAGGATTTTCTTTGTTGAAGAATCCATTGTTTATAGCATCTAGTATTTTTCTAATATTTTCATTTCTCAAGTATATGTCATATGGATTGTAAAGCCTACTTTCTTTTAGCTTTTGAACTTGTTCCGCTGTTAATCCAAATATAAAGATATTTTCATCACCAACGCATTCTTTTATCTCGATATTTGCACCATCAAGTGTTCCAATAGTCAATGCCCCGTTTAATGCAAATTTCATATTCCCAGTACCTGATGCTTCTTTTCCAGCAGTTGATATTTGCTCACTTACATTTGCGGCAGGTATTATTATTTCGGCAAGGGATACGTTATAATTTGGTATAAATACAACTTTTATTTTATCGCTTATTTCTTTGTCGTTATTTACTATGTCTGCTACACTGTTTATCAGTTTTATTATCAACTTTGCCATTCTATATCCTGGTGCAGCTTTTGCGCCAAAGATAAATGTTCTAGGATAGATATCAATATTTGGATTTTCTTTTAAAGTCTGGTAAAGATATATAATATGCATCACATTGAGAAGCTGTCTCTTATATTCGTGGAGTCTTTTTACTTGTACATCAAAGATAGATTCAGGATCTACATTTATACCTAATTCCTTTTTTATATAGTTTGAAAGTTGTTTTTTGTTATGTTGTTTTACTTCAAAGAACTTATCTAAAAAGTTTTTGTCATTTGCATAGGCTTCAAGATTTTTTAGATAATCTAGGTTTATAATCCAATTATCTCCAAGTGTTTCATTAATTAGATTTGAAAGATTTGGATTGCATTGCAATAACCATCTTCTTTGAGTAATTCCATTGGTTTTATTATTGAATTTTTTTGGCCATATTTCGTAAAAATCTTTAAAAACACTGTTTTTAAGTATTTCTGTGTGTAATTTAGATACACCATTAATTGAAAAAGAGCCAACTATTGATAAATTAGCCATTCTGACTTGCTTTACATATCCTTCTTCAAAAATAGAAACATTCCTTATTTTATCAATGTTTCCACTAAATATTTTATTTGCGTTATCTAAAAACCTTGCATTTATTTCATATAAAATTTCAAGATGTCTTGGAAGAAGCCTTTCCAAAAGATGTACTTCCCATTTTTCCAAAGCTTCTGGCATAACTGTATGATTTGTATATGCAAAAGTTTTAGTAGTAATTTTCCATGCTTTTTCCCAAGATAATTTTTCTTCATCAACTAAAATTCTCATTAATTCTGGAATAGCAAGTGCTGGATGTGTATCATTTAGCTGGATTACGTTTTTATCTGGGAATATATCAAAATTGTTTCCAAATTGTTTTTTAAATCTTCTTATAATATCTTGTATGGAGGCTGAAACAAAGAAGTACTCTTGTTTTAGTCTTAGTTCTCTCCCTGCGTAAAAAGCATCGTTTGGATATAACACTTTGGAGATTGCACTTGCAATTGCTTGAGATTCAACGGATTTTATATAATTTCCTTTTTGAAAATTGTTAAAATCAAATTCATTGATTGGTCTTGCAGACCAAAGCCTTAATGTATTTGCAACTTCATTCCCATATCCAATTATCGGTGTGTCATAGGGAACTGCTAAAATATCGTATGTATCTACCCATCTAAATCTTAAATTCCCATCTTTGTCTTTATAACTCTCTGTTTTTCCAAAGAATTTAATTTTTACGCTTCTATCTTTTCTTTCGATTTCCCATGGATTCCCATTTTTGAGCCAATCATCTGGTAGTTCAATCTGAAAACCATCTTTGATTATTTGTTTAAATATACCATATTCGTACCTTATACCGTAACCATATCCAGGTATACCAAGCGTGGCAATGGAATCTAGAAAACACGCTGCAAGTCTTCCAAGTCCGCCATTTCCCAATCCTGCATCGGGCTCAATTTCGGCTATTTCTTCTAATTTTAGATTTAAGTCTTGCATTGCTTTTTTTACGTCATCGTAGATTTGTAAGTTTAATAGATTATTGTAAAGTAGTCTACCAATTAAGAACTCAATTGAGAAATAATAAACTCTTTTGGTATCAGGATTTTCAAAGTATTTTTTTTGAGTTTGCAACCATTTTTCTACTACTTGGTCTTTAACCAAGAGTGCAAGTGCATTATACTTGTCCCAGGATGTTGCATTTTCAAGTGTTTTTCCAAGGGTTAGATTGATGTGATCTAAATAGTTTTCTTTGATGAGTCCTTTAGAAGTTCTAAACCTTTTATCTTTTTTTATCTTTTTAGTAACTCCCATTTTGAAAACCTCCATTCGGAATCGTTTCCAGTAGATTTGACATTTAAATTCTATCATTTTTTGTTATGAAATGTCAAGGAATAAAAAGAATTACGAAGATTTTTGATAATAAAAAAAAATCCTGGCTTTTTAGCCAGGATTTCAGTAACCAAATGAAAAGACACCAGTAGCACCTCTATAAAAGTAGAATAAAGCCACATAGTCACCTTTTTTAACCTTTGAAATTGTTTCATTCCAATCGCTTAAATTCTTAATATTATAAACTTTTCCGTTTATTGCAATTTTGTATATTATTGTTCCTTCTTTTATAAAATTGTTTTTGCTGTTTATAACCAATACTCCTTTAATTTTTTCTGGTATTTGGTATTCTTCTCTATCGGAATTTGCAATTTCTTTAACTGTTATTCCTATGAATTCTTTCGTTTCAATGGTCTCTTTTTTATTTTCAGATTTTCCAAGGACTACTTCAAGTTCAATTTCTTTTCCTTTTCTGTTTATTTTTATTTTTATCTTTGAACCTGGTGTATAATTATGGATAATTGAAGCAAGTTCACTAGCGGTAGTTACAGACAGATTTTCAACTTCAGTGATAACATCTCCTTCTTTTAATCCTGCTTTTTCTGCTGGAGAATTTTCGATAACTTGTGAAATATATACCCCTTTATTTACTTTAAGTCCAAGAGCCTTTGCAAGTTCATTTGTAACAGTTTGCATGTATACACCTAAATATGCTTTTTCTGCCTTTCCAGTTTTTATTATACTTTCAATGAATCTCTTTGCAGTGTTAATCGGTATTGCAAATCCAATATTCATTGCTTCAGAAGGGGCTATTATAGCGGTATTAATTCCTATAACTTGACCGTGAATATTTAGTAATGGACCTCCGCTATTTCCAGGGTTAATCGCAGCATCAGTTTGGATAAGATTTGTGTAGTATCCGCTATTATCTGGTTTGGGGATTTTCCTACCTGTTGCTGAAATAACACCTACTGTTACAGTGTGTTGGAATCCAAGAGGATTACCAATTGCTATTGCCCATTCACCAATTTTTAATTTATCGGAATTACCAAATTCCAAAGTTGGAATTTCTTTGTTTTTTGGAGTTATTTTAAGTATGGCAATATCTAATTCTCTATCTCCACCAATATATTCTGCTTTAAACTCTGTACCATCCAATAGAGTTACCTTTATATCTTCAGCACCGTCTACAACATGAAAGTTTGTTAAAATGTATCCTTCTTTATCAAAAATAAATCCTGAACCTAAACTTGTACCTTTTTGTTGATATTGTTTTGGTATATCTCCAAACCATCTTTTAAAGAAATCTTCTATAAATGGATCAATATACGAAGTTGAGTAAACCGTTGCTTCGATTTTAACAACGGCTGGAGCTGCCGCTTCTACGACATTTGTAATAGGACTTTCGTAATTTTGGTTTACAAATCCCAATGTTAAAATTGACAAAGTGACAAAGAATACTACAACTAAACTTTTTTTCATGTTTTTCACCTCCTGAGATTATTAGGAATTATCTTCAATTACCATCTTATTTGACTAATTTGTAACTTTTTTAGTTCTAAAATATAGTTTTCGAATTTTACATGTTGTGTTATAATGTAAATAGAAAGTAACAAGATTTTTGGAGGTGATAATTATGAAGGTAGAAATGATGGTAAAAGATAAAACATTAATTTTAACAGATGAGACTCCTTTCTTTATAATGTTGAGAGATTTGTTTTATGGTGGAGACTGGTATAACATGAAGAAGGATTTTACCGAATTTGTAAATGAAATTGAAGATTTGGAATTTATTGAAAAAAATATTACTATTTTAGGTGAAGCATTTTATGGTCCAATTATTTGGTCAGAGATTATTGCATTTTTAAATAAAAAAAATATACATCCTGATAAGTTTGAGCATGGTACGGTTGATGGATTATATGAACTTGCAATAGAGTATGCTGATAAAGATTTACTTGGTGATGCGAAAAATATTTTAGAATTTGCACTTAAGGTTGATAAGAATTTTGCTCCTGCATACGAATTTTTGGGAACTATATTAATTGAACAGGGGAATTTTGATGAGGGAATAAAATTTTTAAATAGAGCTATTGAAGTTGATCCTTGGCTTGTTCAGGCATATTCTACTCTTGGTGAAGTGTATTACAATAAAGGGGAATATGATAAGGCGATTGGTTATTGGTTGAAAGAAATAGAATATTCACCAAATGATATTTTTACTTATTTTATGATTGCAGATGCATATACTAGATCAAAAAATTATGAGAAGGCAATTGAAATTTTAAATAGATTAATTGAAATTGATAATGATAATGTAATCGCAATGTATGAACTTTCACAAATATACAGAGAGATTGGAAAAGAAAAGGAAGCAGAAATTGTAGAGCAGGAAATTTTAAATTCCAAGCCAAGCGATCCAAATGGAATGGAAATTTGGGCTAAAATAAAAATGAAATATGGAAAGTACGAAGAAATTGTAAAAGCTATTGAACCAATGATAGATGAATCTATTGAATCATTACATCTCAAAGCTTTATTGATAGTTCCATATATAAAATTAGGTAAAACTGAAAAAGCCAAGAAATTTTATGAGGAGCTAAAACAAAATGATTTTTGGTACTTGTTTGGTAAAAAGGAAATTTTTGATAAATATTTAACCAATAAGGAGAAACAATTGTGTGGTATTTCGTAAATTTTGTTTTTGGAGTGATATTCGGAAGCTTTTTAAATGTAATATTGTATAGAAGCGTGGAGGGATTAAAGGTTAACAATCCTCCACGTTCTTTTTGCCCTTATTGCAAAGTGGAAATTAAGTGGTATGATAACATACCACTTTTAAGTTATATTTTATTGGGTGGAAGGTGTAGGAATTGTGGAGTTAAAATACCTTTTAGGTACTTCTTTGTTGAGCTTTTTACAGGTATTATGTTTTTAGTACATAGTGTATTTTTCACAAGATTTGAAAGTTTAATTTTAGATATAATGATTTTTTCAGTTGTTGTAGTGGTTTATGTTGATATGAAAATTATGATGATACCAGATTTTACTTGGGTTTTGTTATGGATTTCAGCAATTTTGGATTTAATTAGAAATCAGTATTTTTGGTATTTAAGAATAGTTTCCCTAACTTTAATGTTGAGTATATTTTTACTTTTGAAGAAATTTTATAAAGATGAATTAGGAGAAGGCGATATTTACTTAATTGCCCCTTTTTCATTTTTGTTAAGTCTACCATTTTCAATTTATCATTTACTCCTTTCGTCTGTTTTGGGTTTGTTATTTTCATTGATTAGAAAGAAAAAAATAATACCATTTGGACCATTTATTTCAATTTCTGGATATTTATTGTATTTTTTTATGTTAAAATATTTTTGAGGTGTTTAATTTGAGAATATTTATGTTTTTTGTTTCGGTAATTTGTTTATTTTTTTTGTTTTGGTTATTTCAAAATTTTCCGTATAAATATACTGAATATTTTCCAGAAACAATTTTTGATAAGCTCTTGATATTAAGCATTATAAAAGTTGAGAGTAGTTTTATAAAAGATGCTGTTTCCCCACTTGGTGCCTATGGTTTAATGCAGGTAATGCCACAAACTTCTGAGTGGATTAATAAAAAGTTTGATAAAAATTACAATCTTTATGTTCCAAAGGATAATATACAATTGGGAATAAAATATCTTGAGTATCTGTATGAACTTAACGGTAATTTAGCGGATGCTTTAATTGGTTATAATACAGGCCCACATGCATCAAAAGAGGTTAAAGAAAGTGCTGGTAAAAGATACTTAAAGAAAGTCTATACTGCATATTATATTTATAAATTTTTATATCGAGGTGATTGATTTGAGAATAGTGTCATCTGAAGAAATGAAGGAATTAGAAAAAAAGGCTATAAACGATTTTGGAATAGATAGTTTGATTTTAATGGAAAGAGCTGGAGTGTCAACAGTAGAAGTTTTATGGAATGAATTGGAAAAATTATCAAAATACAGTTATTTAGTGTTTTGTGGACCTGGAAATAATGGAGGAGATGGTCTTGTAATTGCAAGAGAACTGTTAAATTATACAGAAGCAGTAAAAGTAGTTTTTATAGATGATTTTGTTACAGAAGAGGCAAAAAAGAATTTTGAAGTTTATAAATCGTTTGGTGGAGAGGTAATAAAAATTTCAAAGGAGAATATTTTGGAAGTGCCTAAATTATTGGGAAACAGTGATGTGGTAATAGATGCTATTTTTGGTACTGGATTATCAAGAATAGTGGAAGGAATTTACGCAGAAATTATTGATTATATAAATTTATATTCAAAATTTACGGTTTCAGTTGATATACCAACAGGTGTTTCAGCTGATACTGCAAGAGTTTTGGGGACGGCAATTAAGGCAGATTTAACAGTTACTTTTGAATACCCAAAAGTTGGCCATTTTTTATTTCCTGGAAGAGCACTTACTGGGAAGTTAAAAGTAGTTAAGATTGGTATACCGAAGATTTTGGGGACTATTTATCCATGTGATAAGTTACTTTTAACGAAAAGTTATTTTGAGGTTCCAAAAAGATTAAAGGAGAGTAATAAATCGACTTATGGAAAAGTTATTGTTATTGGTGGTTCTGAAAATTATATAGGTGCGCCTTTATTATCTGCGTTAGGGGCTTTAAGGGCTGGTGTTGGAAGGGTGTATATTGCAGGTAATAATAAAGTTGTAGTTAATGCAGTAAATTATGAGCCTGGAATTATTCCTATTACAATAGATTTTACTGAAAATAGTTTGTATGAGATAGAAAAGGTGCTCGATTCAAATACAGTTGTTGTAATTGGACCTGGATTGGGAAGAAAAGAAGAAATAGGTGAATTTGTAAAAAAAGTTTTTGAAAATGTAAATGTACCGATGATAGTTGATGCAGATGGTATATACTATCTTTCAAGATTTAAAGATGAAATTTTATTTAAAGAAAAAGTTGTAATAACACCTCATCCAGGTGAATTTGCAAAATTTATGGAAATGAAAATATCTGAAGTAAAGTATAATTATAAACTAGTTAAAGAAGCTGCAGAAAGATATAATTTAGTAATTGCTTTAAAAGATGTTACGACTATAATTTCGGATGGAGAAAGTATTTATTTCAATTTAACGGGAAATTCCTCTTTATCAAAAGGTGGAAGTGGAGATATATTAAGTGGAGTTATAGCAGGATTTGTTGCACAGAACCATGAGGTATTAAATGGAGTACTTACAGGAATTTATACAATGGGACTTGCTGCTGAAATGTATGAATACGAGGGGCGTAATTTTGTTAGTGAAATTCTTGATTATTTACCAAAAGCTATTACGGAGGTGATAAAGTGAATGACAATCTTGTAAGATTTATTAGAAAAGTTATGAAAGATGGGAAATACCAGTTAGCGGAAAGTATAATACAAATAGTTGAAAGAGAATATCCATTTTTAAAATTTGAATATGCTGTTCTTTCAGGTGATTTAGAAAATGCAAGAAAGATATTTGAAAGTTTGAGTTATGAAGAGAAGTTTTTTTATGGCATTGCACTTGAAACGGGAAAGATACAAATTGGTGATTTAGAAAATGCAGTAGAAAAAATTTATAATGAACTTGATAAAAATATAGATTATAATTCAATAAAAAGTGAGTATCCAGAAGTCGTTCAAGTGATAAGACTTGAATTAGAAAAAGCAATTAGAAATAATGATAAAGAGCTTATAAGATATTTGAAAGGTATTTTATTAAATTTTGAACCAAATTTAGATTTAGAACTCCAAGAAAAAAAACCGCAAAATATTAACATATTTATTATGGGAACTTTGATTATTATATTGATTTTTACAGTTATCTCATTATTTAATCCGACTATATTTTCATTAAAAAATTCTTTAGATAAAATAAATTCAGAAATTGAAGTTAATTTTGAAAAATTGAATACAAAAATTTTAGAATCAAGTAATGAAGTAAAAAATGAGATTATTTCCTCAAATGAAACAGTCTCTAAAATCTTGGAGGAAATAAAAACATTACAACAGGAAAGTTCTAAAAATCTGCTTTTAAGACTTTCTGAAGTCGAAGAAAACTTAAAAGTACTTGAAAATTCCAAAGATAAAGAAACAAAAAGTGTTGAACTATTTGAAAGGTTAAATCCAAAAAATATTGAAACCTTACGTTTTTTATGGTTAATGGGGTATGAATATTATAGACAGAAAAATTATTTAATGTCGATTAATATTTTGGAATTCGTAATAGATAAAGCTGTTTCTTTGAATGTGAAGAATATTTATTTCTTAGATGATACATATTATTATAGAGCTTTAAATTATTATCAGATAGGTGATTTTGAAAAATCTTACTTGTTATTTAAAGATTTTATAGAAAGATTTCCAAATAGTACTTATAGCAAGCATGCAAAGTATTTTATTGAAAGAGTAGGAGGTCTCAGATGATATATCCAGATTTTGAGTTGAAACCTCAATTTTTAAATAAGTTTCCTTTAAATTGGGATGAAATTTTTGGAAATTCTGGTCCAATTCATGTGGAACTTGGTTTTGGGAATGGGGAATATGCGGCTTACTATACTAGTAAGAATAAGAATGTTAATTATGTTGGATTTGAGCTTTCAATTACATCTATGGTGAAAGCACAAAGAAAATTAAAACGAAATGGTATAAAAAATGCAAAATTAATTCTCTGTGATGCAAGGTTTGGTGTGAGAGAATTTTTCAGTGACGATTCTATTGAGAAGTTGATAATGAATTTTCCTGTTCCTTGGTATAAAAATTCACAGGCACATAGAAGAATAATAATTAAGGATTTTTTCAATGTATTGTCAGTAGTTTTAAAATACAATGGAGAATTTGAACTTGTTACTGATCAAGAGTGGTACGCAATTGAAGCATACGAAAATGCAAAGGAGAGCGGATACTTTAAAGTAAATGATATCGAAAAAAACCCTAAACGTGAATTTTTAACCAGATATGAGAAAAAATGGATAAGATTTAATAGAGATATTTTTAGATTAAAGGTTTGGAAAATAAAAAAGGGGAAGATAACACGTTTGTTGAGGAGTGAGGATGATATGCCACATGCTGTGGGAAAAATAACTGAACAAAAGGTATTGGAGTTAAAGGGGCAAGTTTTTAAGGAAGATGATAAGATTTTTGTGATTAAAAATGTTTATAAGGAAGTAAATGGAGATGCTTATATATTTAAAATTATATCTTCTGATGATGAATTTACGCAACATTACTTTTTAGTTTTATACCCTAAGGATGAGATGAATTGGGTATTAAAATTAGATAGTGAATCAAACCCATATAGAACACCTGCTGTAAAGTGGTCCGTAAAAAAGATTATGGAGGTGCTCGAGTGAAATTTGGAGTAATTGGTGCAGGAAGTTGGGGATGTGCTTTTGCAAATTTGTTGGTTGATAATGGACAAGATGTATTGGTTTGGGCTAGAAGAAAGGAAGTAGTATTTGAAATAAATGTTTTAAAAAAGATAAGTTATTTAAATGGGATTAGGCCAAAATTTAATGCTTCAGATAACATACAAGAAGTTGTGGATTTTTCGGATTATCTTGTTATAGCTATACCTGTGCAATTTATAAGGGAAAATTTAAGTAAGATTAAGCATTGGGATAATGTTAAAGGAATCGTTAACTTATCAAAGGGTTTAGAGATAAAGACTTTAAAACGAGTTTCGGAAATTATAAGAGATTTTGTTAGTATACCCTATACCGTTCTTTCAGGACCATCACATGCTGAAGAAGTAGCCGAAAATATACCTACAGCTGTAACAATCGCCGGTGAAAATATTGAAGAATTACAAATATTGTTCAGTAATGATTATTTTAGAGTGTATACCTCTGATGATGTGGTTGGAATAGAAATTTCTGGTGCTTTGAAGAATGTTATGGCAATTGCCGCAGGAGTTTTAGATGGATTAGGCGGGTGGGATAATTCAAAAGCGGCACTAATGACACGTGCTTTATATGAAATGATAAAATTTGGAAAAATCTTTGGGGCACAGGAAAAAACTTTTTTTGGACTTTCAGGCGTAGGAGATTTGATGGTTACATGTAATAGTAGACATAGTAGAAATAGACTTTTGGGAGAGTTAATAGCAAAAGGTCAAACACTTGAAGAAATAATGAAAAATACCAAAATGGTTGCAGAGGGTATGTATACTGTGAAAGCTGTTGTTGAGCTTTCTTTACAAAGAGGTATAGATATGCCTATTTCTAGTGAAGTGTTTAAAATACTATACGCAAATAAAAATCCAAGGCTATCTATGTTGGATTTAATGAGGAGGCCATTAAAAGAAGAATGGTACATTTAATTAATATTATTTTAGGTACTTTGTTCTTGAGTGTATTTTCAGGGAAAGAATATTTTTTTCTAAATCTTTTTGTTTCAATAATAGTATATGAAATTTTCAAGCAAAATGTTTTTAATTTTTCTAAATTGATGTTTTTACTTTTAAAGTATATTCCCAAAACTTTGTATGAATCAATTTTGGTTTTCTTTATTAAAAATGAAAAAATCGAATTTGAGGAATATAAAGATGATTTTGAGATGTTGGTAAAGATATTGTATATAACATTAACACCAAAGACAATAGCTTTTGATCACGATGACAGATTCCTTTATATTCATAAATTAGGTGATTGAGATGGTAGCAATATTGTTAATATTGATTTCATTATTTATTTCGATAATTGGGATTGGATATTTTAAGAATGTTTATGAAAAATTGATTCCTCTTCTTTCTATTTCTACTAAGATATCAATTTTGTTGTTGGTTTATTCATATTATAGTGATTTGCCAATAATAGTAGATGTTGCAATTTTTTATGTTTTGATTTCAATAGGTGGAGCATTTGCTATTACTTCATTTCTTTCAAGGAGTGATTGATGATAATAATTTTTGGTGCTTTTTTGATGTTAATTGGGAATATTTTTGCATTGTTTAATAAAAACATGTTTAAAAAACTACACTATTTGAGCGCGGGAGATACTGGTGGAGGGATTTTAATATTAATAGGTTTATTAATACGCGGTTTTCAAATTGAAAAGATTTTAGTTGCACTTTTAATTATGTTAATAGGAATGCCTGCAGTAACCTATTTTATTTCAATTTCTCTTGTTAGAAAGGATAAAAGATAATGATGCAGTATGTTTTATCTTTTTTTGCGGTTTTGGTAACTATTTTTGTGTTTTTTTCTAAAAAAGTATTTAATTCTTTTTTATATAGAACGGTACTGAGTGTTTTGATGGTTGCAATTTACGTTGTATATTTAGCACCAGATGTGGCAATTACCGAAGCAATGCTTGGAGCTTTGTTGACTACGTTTGTTTACTTACTCTCTTTTAAAATTCATTCAAAATTGAAGGTGGCTGTTGTAAGGATCCCAGTTGTTTGTCAAAAATATCAAGATACTTTTGCAGGAATTATTCCAAAAATTTTAGAAGATTTTTCAAAAGAGTATAATCATAAGATTGAATACGTTGAAGTTTCAACGATTGGGGAATGTATGAAGTTAATTGAGAAAGGCGAAGTGGATTTAGGTATAACATTCAAAGGTGATTTTAAGATTTTAGATGTGCCTTATTATATGGTTAATAACAAAGAATTGAGTTATTTTGAATTAATTAATTTAAATAGTTTAAATAAGACAAAAAAAATTTCAAATAAGGTTTTTTACCTAACTTTTTCCGATAAAAATTCTATTGAATTTATGGAATTTAGTTCTTTTTATACGCAAGATTATTTGAAGAAAATTTTGGAAAATTATAAATTGGGAGGGATATAAATGTCGTATGTTCAAGAAGCAATCGGTAAAATTATTGATTTGTGTGAGATTCCAAGTCCTACTGGTTTTACAAATAGGATAATGAATTATTTGATTAATGAAGTTAGAAAATTAGGTTTTAGATATGAATATACTAATAAAAAAAGCTTAATTGTAGATTTAGGCCATGGGGATAGCAATGCAATATTACTTATGGCACACGTTGATACACTTGGTGCTATGGTTAGATCAATAAAACCAAATGGTAGATTAAAGTTAACAAGAATTGGTGGATATCCTTTTTCGCATATTGAAAATGAAAATTGTATAGTTTTCACAAGAGATAACAAAGCATATACCGGTACAATTTATAACATACATCCTTCAGTCCACGTTTATAATGATACTGGAACTATTGAAAGAAATGAAAATAACGTGGAAGTTGTTTTAGATCAGAAAGTTTATAGCAAGGAAGATGTGGAAAACCTTGGAATAAGGCCAGGTGATTATATAGCATTTGAGCCAAGAACTGTTTTGACAAGAACTGGATTTTTAAAAAGTAGATTTTTAGATGATAAAGCAGGAGCAGGTATTTTGCTAACTTTGGCAAAGGTAATAAGAGATTTTACTATAGAACCAAAAAGAAAGATCTATATTATGTTTACAAGTTATGAGGAAGTTGGTCATGGAGCATCTTCTGGAATTCCAGATGACGTAACAGAAGTTATTGCTGTAGATATGGGAGCAGTGGGAGATGATTTAGATTCAGATGTCTATTCAGTTTCAGTTTGTGCCAAAGATTCAAGTGGACCATACGATTATGATGTAGTTAGTAAATTGATAAGAGCTGCTGAACTATCAAAGGTAAATTTTACTGTTGATATATATCCGTATTATAGTTCTGATGCAAGTGCTGCAGTGCGTGCGGGATATAACGTAAAACATGGATTAATTGGTCCTGGAATTTATGCGTCACATGGCTATGAAAGAACTCATGTCGATGCAATTGAAGCAACACTTAAACTTCTTCAAAAGTATCTTGAATTGGAATGATGTGTTAAAATACAATTAGAATAAACTTATGTGGAGGGATTTTTTTGTCAAGTCACCGTGATTTAACTAAAGCAGAAAGAAAATATCTTTTAATTGTATATCTTACTTTAAACTCAATGGGCTGGACAAGATTAAAAAAAGTATCGGATTATGCAGGAGTTAAAATGCCTTCTGCAAAGCAGACTTTAAATTCATTGGCAAAAAAAGGTTTGATTTATTATGAAAAAAGAGGAGCTATAACTTTAACTGAGGAAGGTAAAAACATAGCTTTGAAGGAAAATAAAAACATTCAAGCATTTAGAAAATTTTTGATAGAATTCTTGAAAATAGAACCTTTAAAAGCACAAGAAGCATGTTTTAAGATATATTTTGATTTTGGGGATGAAGTCGCTGAAAAGTTTGTTTTATTTGCAAAGTTTATGAATGAGTGCCCGCAGGAAAAGCCATTGTTTTTAAAGCATTTTGATGAGTTTTTAAAGAATAATAAGATAATAAGTAAATGTCCATTTATGACTAAAAAGGAGGATAAATATGGAGATTGATATTTTATTGAAGATTGATAAGAATGATGTACATTATTTGAGTTACATTTTAGAAGCGCAAGATAATATGGTTAATATAAGAAAATATGAAGGTGAAATTTTAAGAATTATTACAACCGATTATTTTAAAGAGGACATTTTAAAAATGTTAGATAGTTTGAAAATGGATATAGATTTTGATATTGTTGAAATTAGAAAAAATTCTGGAAGTGCAGATTAATGTTAAAAAAGATGGTATTTTTATTTATTTTTGTTCCAATGTTTTTATTCTCTAATGTTTTTTATTATTTGTATGAAGAAAATGCTATGTGTAAGTTGTGTGATGGAGAGTTTTTTCCTAACACAACAAATTTGGTAGCTGTATACGGTGATTCACGTTTTGGAAATAAAGTTCATATAAAAATTGTAGAGTTGATTTCTTCTTATAATCCAACTGTCGTAGTTCATTTGGGGGATATGGTAAATAGAGGGGATAGGAAAGAGGAGTGGAATACTTTTTTTAAAATAACAAAAAACTTGAGAAAAAATTCTTATTTCCAATTAGTAAAAGGTAATCACGAGAATCCCGATGTTTATTATAAAAAGTATTTTGGATTGTACAATTATTATGCAGATTTTAAGAAATATAGACTTATTTTTTTGGATCCGTATACGAAAGGTTATTTAGAATTTTTAGAAAATTATGGAAATGAGAGAAGCATAGTTTTTTTGCATTATCCAATTTATACAGTTGGACCACATTGGAAAGATAGATTGGATTTATCGAAATTAGATAAAATTATTGCTGATAAAAAGATTAAAATTGTTATTTCTGGTCATGAACATAATTATCAACATTTTTATGTTAATAATACTCATTATATTATTACCGGAGGTGCTGGTGCATCACTTTATGGAAAAGTGATTGATAATGAATATCTTGTATCGTTTTATAAAGAATATCATTTCGTTTTGTTGGAACTTAATGATGATTTAAATATAAAGGTTATAGATCTCAATAACAAAATATTGGAGGAGTTTAACGTTGAATTTTGATTTTGTTTTTAAGGAAATTTTTTTTAACGAAATTAATGAGTTATATGAATTTAGAAAAAGTATTTTAAGCGAAACAAAATTTTTAGTAACTTCTCTAGAAGAATTGATGGATTTTAAATCTTTTAAGAAATATGTAGAATTCTACATTGAAAATGAGTTAAGGAAGATTTTTATCGCTAAGTTGGAAAACAAAATTATAGGTGAAATTGATATAATGATTCATGAGAGAAAACGTATGAGACATGTTGCTGAATATGGAATATCTGTTTTACGGGAATTTAGAGGAATGGGTATTGGTAAAAAGCTCATTCAGATTGCAGAAGAGTGGGTTTTTAAGAATGGAGTAAAAAGAATTCAATTGGAAGTAATGGAGAGTAATTTAATTGCAATTAATCTTTATATTAAACTTGGATATAAAATCGAAGGTAGAAAGAAAAAAGCTGTGAATTTAGATGGAAATTATGTTGATCTTTTAATAATGGCAAAAGTAAAGGAATGATAGGATGAGGAAGTTACCCGTTATTTTTTTTGTTATTTTTTTTATGGTTTTGCCTTATTTAATGTTTAAAATGGATTTGTCTTACTCAAAATTTCAACTAAATGAGTATGAAAAAATTGCTGATTTTGATTATGAAAATTATGAAAATTTGATTGCAAATATAATTTCAAACAAACAACCAGAAGGTTATGTAGTAGAAAGAAATAAAATATACTATATGGGGAAGGTTTTTAAAGTGGAAAATCTTTCAGAGGGGATTTCAATTGTAAAGTTTGGTGAAACTTCAAATCTTATTTATGTAAAAGATAATGCTTTTTACACAATTCCTAAAATAACATCTTATTTTGTATTTTTTACTAATGATAAAAAGATAGTTAATAGTAACAATTTTTCTGTAAGTTTTAATGAAATATTTCCTGATGTTAAAGGTAATATTACTTATTATAACGGAAGAAAAGTTTTATTTAAAATAGTTGAAAAAAAAGACTTGAATTTTTTGGTTTATTCTGCTTATCCAGCACATCATATAATGTTGTATTTTGTATTTGTCCCAGTTTCTCTGTTTATTATTTACTATTTCTTTTTTTACTTAAAACGTTTTGAAAGGGAGCCTGAAAGAAAGTTAAAAAAGACGGTTAAAGCATTAAAAATCTTGAAAAATATAATTGAAAATTGCGAAAATAAAGAGGATTTTAAGGATGATATTAAAGAACTAAAAAAAATTTTTAAGGGGGATTAGGTGTGATTTTATACATTGATTCTTTCTTTTCGATAAAGGAAGTTTTTGATTATCTAGTACCAATTATAGTTGAAAAACGATATATTGTTTGTAACAGCTATTTTGACTGGAATTTAAGTGAGTGTATTTATATTGGCAGTGAAGAGTTTAATAATATAAATTTTAATATATATGAATGTAACGAAAAAGATTTAAGTATTGATATTTCCATTGAATTTAATGATGAAAATTTCGAATTATTTAAGATTAGAAATTTCGTTTCAAAAGAATTATTTAAAAAGAAAGTAAACTGTGAAAGAGAGGTATTAAAAATAGAAAATTCTTTTGAAAAAGATGAAATTATTATAAATTTAAATATGGATTTTTTAATAGAGCATCCTAACGTATTTTCTGTAAAGAATGCGGAAAAATACCTTGATTTAATAATTTTTTCTAGATTGTTGAGAATTGTAGAAAAGTTAGGCTACATAATTAACTCAGATAATACTTTAATTTATAAGATAAAATTTAAGAGTGATTATGCTCTTTTTCAGAGCTTTTGGAATGAAGTGGAGAAATTAAATATGAATATTAGTATTGATATACAAAAAAAGTGTTTTTTTAATAGTTTAAAGAATGTAAATAATGTTTTGGAATTAATACCTTTATCTATTTTAAAATCATTTTTAATGCAGGATGTAGATATAGATATTATTATCAAAGAATTAGAATTTTTTAAAAGAGTAATTTTAGGAGGGGATAAATAATGATAAGTACAAAAATGGGTGATGATGGAAAGACATTTTTGGCAAATGGTGAGAGAGTAGACAAAGATAATATCAGAGTAGAAGCATATGGAACGATAGATGAGCTGGTATCATTTCTTGGATTGGCAAAAATTGGTTTGGATGTGAATGAAAAAATTATAATTGAAGAAATTCAAAAGGATTTGTTTAGAATAGCTACTGAATTAGCAAAAGGTGAAAAATTTATTGAGCTTATTGACAAAAGAGATGTTGATAGAGTAACAAAATATGTAGAAAATTACGAAAAGAAATTAAATATAAGCTCTTTTGTAATACCGGGTGCTAAAAAAGAAAGTGCATTACTTGATGTTTGTAGAACAATTGCAAGGAGAGGCGAAAGATACATTGTTAGACTGTCAAAAGTCGAAAATGTAAGATTACAGTTATTGGCGTATATTAATAGGATTTCAGATTTACTTTATGTTATTGCAAGATATTTAGAAAATGATGAAATAAATAAGATATCTGTATCTGATTTATAAAAAAGATAAGAATCGGTATTTGATTAAAATTTTTATTGTGATATATTTGTCATAGATAATATTAGAGGGGGGATTTTTTTGATATATATTAACGGAAATAGTTTAACCATTGAGGATGTTCATAAAGTATCGAGAAAATATGAACAAGTTTTACTTGATGATAAGGCCAAAAAAAATGTTGAACTTTCTAGAAAAAAAGTTGAAGAAATTTTAGGAAAAAACAAACCAGTTTATGGTGTGAATACAGGTTTTGGTGCATTGGTTAATGTAAGGATTTCAAAAGAAGAATTAGAGGATTTACAAAAAAATATTGTGTTATCTCATTCAGCAGGTATCGGTGAACCACTAGACTATGATATCGTTCGTGCGATGATGTTGTTGAGAGCTAATTCATTAGCAAAAGGTTTTTCAGGGGTAAGAGTGTCGGTAATAGAAAAATTAATAGAGTTTTTGAATAAAGATGTTGTACCATATGTGCCAGAGAAAGGGAGTGTTGGTGCAAGTGGTGATTTGGCACCATTATCACATATTTCAATGGCACTAATTGGTGAAGGATATGTTTTAAAGAATGGCAAGAAAGTTAAAACAAGAGAAATATTGAAAGAAAAAAATATAACACCATTGACTTTAAAAGAAAAAGAAGGTTTAAGTTTATTAAATGGTACACAATTTATGACATCGATACTTTCACTTGTCGTCAGAGATATGTTTAGATTAATAGAAATTGCAACTTTAATTGCAGCAGCATCAACAGATGTTTTACTTGGGACACCAGTTGCGTTTGATGATAGATTGCAAAGGGTAAGAAATCATAAAGGCCAAATTTATATTGCTGAATTACTGAGAAAATATCTTAATGAGAGTAAATTAAGAGAATCACATATCAAATGTTCTAATGTCCAAGATGCATACACACTTAGAGCTATTCCTCAGGTTTATGGTGCAGTGTATGATACTCTTGAATTTGCCAAAAAAGTTGCTGAAAATGAAATTAATGCGGCCACGGATAATCCGTTAATATTTGATGAAGAAATAATTAGTGGTGGAAATTTCCATGGTGAACCAGTTGCATTAGTTTGTGATTATTTATCTATAGCGTTAACTGATTTAGGTAATATGATCGAAAGAAGAATTGATAGATTGGTAAACCCACTAGTTAATAGGGGGTTACCCGCATTTCTTGCATCTGGAAAAGAGGGACTTAACTCTGGTTATATGATTTGGCAATATGCGGCTGCTGCAATATGTAATGAAAATAAAGTTTTATCTCATCCTGCATCGTGTGATACGATTCCAACATCTGCATACCAAGAAGATCATGTAAGTATGGGAGCAACTTCTGCAAGGAAGTTAAGAAAAATTTATACGAATGTAGTAGATTTAATATCAATTGAGACAATGTTAGTTAGGGTTGCTTTGGAATTTAGGCGTCCATTAAAGTCCTCTAAAATGATTGAAGATTTTCTTTCAAATATTAATGTCGAAATGAATGGTGATAGATATTTTGGAGAAGATTTTGAAAATGTAAGAGAATACATACTTTCGGAGGTGGTTAAATGAAACTACAATTTAAGCTCATACTATCCTTGGTATTGGTAGCAATAATTGCTACAGTGACAAGTGTTTCAATTTCATCATATCTTGCCTTCAAAAACGTTTCAAAAAGTGCAAGTACTATAAACGAACTCATACTTACCTCGATCTCCAAAGACGTACATGCAGAACTAGAAAACATCATCAATCCAATTTACAAGTATGCAACGGGGGGGTCACTTACCCCATATTTGATGAATGCGACAAGTGATTTAGGGAAAAAACAACTTGCATGGGGAATTAGAAATGCAAGAAATGCGTTAAAAAAAGAGGGATTTATCCAAACATTTATTGTATTAGAAACAGGTGAAGTA
>NZ_LNGA01000029.1:3289-4930 GCF_018588215.1 Thermosipho sp. 1244 | reverse complement strand
GAGGTCATTGAAAAATAGATAGCAGCTCTGCGGATAAGAAGGACAAGCTCTAGATAGACATGGAGGGTTTGATCCTGGCTCAGGGTGAACGCTGGCGGCGTGCCTTACACATGCAAGTCGAGCGAAGCTGCTAACTGGAGTCCTTTGGGATGAAAGTTAGTAGACTGAGCGGCGGACGGGTGAGTAACGCGTAGGTGACCTACCCTTCAGAGGGGGATAACTGTGGGAAACTGCAGCTAATACCCCATACGTTCCGGAGGTTACGATTTCCGGAAGAAAGGGGCGTAAAGCTCTGCTGAGGGATGGGCCTGCGTTCCATCAGGTAGTTGGTGAGGTAAAGGCTCACCAAGCCGACGACGGATAGCCGGTCTGAGAGGATGGCCGGCCACAAGGGCACTGAGACACGGGTCCTACTCCTACGGGAGGCAGCAGTGGGGGATATTGGACAATGGGCGGAAGCCTGATCCAGCGACGCCGCGTGCGGGAAGGAGCCCTTCGGGGTGTAAACCGCTGTGGTGGGAGACGAATAAGGTAAGGAGTGGAAAGTCTTACCGATGACGGTATCCCACTAGGAAGCCCCGGCTAACTACGTGCCAGCAGCCGCGGTAATACGTAGGGGGCGAGCGTTACCCGGATTTACTGGGCGTAAAGGGGGCGTAGGCGGTCGTGGAAGTCCGGTGTGAAAGGCCACGGCTCAACTGTGGAACTGCGCTGGAAACCACGCGACTTGAGGGCGGTAGAGGGAGACGGAACTGCTGGTGTAGGGGTGAAATCCGTAGATATCAGCAGGAACGCCGGTGGGGAAGCCGGTCTCCTGGGCCGCGCCTGACGCTGAGGCCCGAAAGCTAGGGGAGCGAACCGGATTAGATACCCGGGTAGTCCTAGCCGTAAACGATGCCCACTAGGTGTGGGGGAGTGATTCCTCCGTGCTGAAGCGAACGCGATAAGTGGGCCGCCTGGGGAGTATGCCCGCAAGGGTGAAACTCAAAGGAATTGACGGGACCCCGCACAAGCGGTGGAGCGTGTGGTTTAATTGGACGCTAAGCCAAGAACCTTACCAGGGCTTGACATGCTGGTGGTACTGACCCGAAAGGGGAGGGACTCTCGCCGAGAGGTGAGGGAGCCGGCACAGGTGGTGCACGGTCGTCGTCAGCTCGTGCCGTGAGGTGTTGGGTTAAGTCCCGCAACGAGCGCAACCCCTGCCCTTAGTTGCCAGCGGTTAGGCCGGGGACTCTAAGGGGACTGCCGGCGACGAGCCGGAGGAAGGAGGGGATGACGTCAGATACTCGTGCCCCTTATGCTCTGGGCGACACACGCGCTACAATGGGTGGGACAGCGGGAGGCGAGCCAGTGATGGTGAGCGAAACCCTGAAACCCACTCTCAGTACGGATTGCAGGCTGAAACTCGCCTGCATGAAGTCGGAATCGCTAGTAATCGCGGATCAGCCACGCCGCGGTGAATACGTTCCCGGGGTTTGTACACACCGCCCGTCACGCCACCCGAGTTGGCAGCGCCCGAAGGTGGTTACTCCAACCTGAGAAGGAGGGGGGCTACTGAGGGCGAGGCTGGCGAGGGGGGCGAAGTCGTAACAAGGTAGGTGTACCGGAAGGTGCGCCTGGATCACCTCCTTTCTAAGGAGA
>NZ_LNGA01000029.1:0-3279 GCF_018588215.1 Thermosipho sp. 1244 | reverse complement strand
GGTCATTGAAAAATGCATAGGGGAAGTAGAGGTGAAGGTGATAAGGGCACGCAGTGGATGCCTAGGCGGCAGGAGGCGAAGAAGGGCGTGGCAAGCTGCGAAAAGCCTGGGGGAGCTGCAAGCGAGCGTAGATCCCGGGATACCCGAATGGGGCAACCTGTGTAGCTGGTGAGGCTACACACCCGAGAGGGGGCGAACCGGGGGAAGTGAAACATCTCAGTACCCCGAGGAGAAGAAATCAAACGAGATTCCCTGAGTAGAGGCGATCGAAAGGGGAGGAGCCTAAACCGGCGTTGATGCGTCGGGGTAGTGGGACAAGTCCGGGCGTAAGCCGGGGAGTAAAAAATTCTTACTCTAGCCGAAAGGTCTGGGAAGGCCTACCGGAGAGGGTGAAAGTCCCGTAGGCGAAAGGGTAAGGACTCTCTGGGGCTTGATCCCGAGTACCACGGGGCACGAGGAATCCTGTGGGAATCAGGGGGGACCACCCTCCAAGGCTAAATACTCCCTGCCGACCGATAGAGTAACCAGTACCGTGAGGGAAAGGTGAAAAGCACCCCGGAAGGGGAGTGAAAGAGACCTGAAACTGCGTGCCTACAAGAAGTCGGAGCTCCGTAAAGGGGTGACGGCGTGCCTTTTGATTAATGAGCCTGGGAGTTGTCGTACCTGGCGAGGTTA
The DNA here is from genome assembly GCF_018588215.1 of Thermosipho sp. 1244. NCBI lineage: Bacteria > Thermotogati > Thermotogota > Thermotogae > Thermotogales > Fervidobacteriaceae > Thermosipho > Thermosipho sp. 1244. The sequence goes on along the minus strand of NZ_LNGA01000029.1, from coordinate 2,604 downwards.
AGCCGGTAGAGGTGGAGTCGTAGCGAAAGCGAGTCCGAAGAGGGCGAGGAGTCAGGTGCGGCAGGCCCGAAGCCGGGTGAGCTACCCATGGCCAGGGTGAAGGTAGGGTAAAACCTACTGGAGGCCCGGACCGGTGGATCGTGAGACATCCTCGGATGAGCTGTGGGTAGGAGTGAAAAGCTAACCGAACCCGGTGATAGCTGGTTCTCCCCGAAATGCATTTAGGTGCAGCCTCAAGAGGTCTGTGCAGGAGGTAGGGCGCTGATAGGGCTAGGGGGGTGACCTCCAACCCCTGTCAAACTACGAATGCCTGCACACAAATCTTGGGAGTGAGCCTGTGGGGGATAAGCTCCACAGACGAGAGGGGAACAACCCAGACCGACGGCTAAGGGCCCGGAGAGATGGCTAAGTGTGGAAGGAAGTTGTGCGTCCCAGACAACCGGGATGTTGGCTTAGAAGCAGCCATCATTAAAAGAGTGCGTAACAGCTCACCGGTCGAGACGCACAGCGCCGAAAATGTACCGGGGCTAAAGCCATCCCCCGAAGCCGCGGATCAGCGTATATGCTGGTGGTAGGGGAGCGTTCCGCGATAGGGAGAAGGTGGACTTGAGAGAGCCACTGGACGAGGCGGAAGAGAGAATCCAGGCATGAGTAAACGAGAGGAGAGTGAGAATCTCTCCCCCCGGAAGCCTAAGGGTACCTGGGGAAGGTTCGTCCGCCCAGGGTTAGTCGGGGCCTAAGGTGAACCCGAGAGGGGTAGCCGATGGGGAACCGGTTAATATTCCGGTACCACCTGCATACTGATAGGTAGCGGGGGGACGCAGGAGGGTAAGTTCCGAGGTCAAGTGGCAAGGCCTTCCAAGCGGTTAGGCGAAGAGGGCAGTAGGGAAATCCGCTGTCTGAGCTGAGCCGTGAAGGGGAGGACCGTATGGTCCGACGGGGCTGATCCCACACTGCCAAGAAAAGCCTCGCTAACTGGTATGCGGGTGCCCGTTCCGCAAACCGACACAGGTAGGCGGGCTGAGAAAGCTAAGGGGAGCGGGATAACCCTTGCCAAGGAACTCGGCAAATTGACCCCGTAACTTAGGGAGAAGGGGTGCCGCGGTAGGTTGAACCCAGGGGAAGGGGAGACCTGGAAACTGGGGGAGGCCGAGGCGGTTGCAGAGGCAAGGCCCTGGCGACTGTTTACCAAAAACACAGGTCTCTGCGAACTCGTAAGAGGAAGTATAGGGACTGACGCCTGCCCAGTGCCGGAAGGTTAAGGGGAGGGGTGAGAGCCCCGAACCGAAGCCCCGGTAAACGGCGGCCGTAACTATAACGGTCCTAAGGTAGCGAAATTCCTTGTCGGGTAAGTTCCGACCTGCATGAATGGCGTAACGACTGGGGCACTGTCTCGGCAGGGGGCCCGGTGAAATTTCAATCTGGGTGAAGATGCCCAGTACCCGCAGCTAGACGGAAAGACCCCGTGGAGCTTTACTGCAGCCTGGTATTGGGCTTTGGTGCACTGTGTACAGGATAGGTGGGAGGCGAAGAACCCGGCTCGCCAGGGTCGGGGGAGCCGCTGGTGGGATACCACCCTCGGTGTACTGGAGTTCTAACCTGCGTTTGTGAAGAGCGAGCGAGGGACAGTGCCAGGTGGGTAGTTTGACTGGGGCGGTCGCCTCCGAAAGGGTAACGGAGGCGCGCGAAGCTCGGCTCAGGTGGGTTGGAAATCCACCGTAGAGTGCAAGGGCATAAGCTGGGCTGACTGCGAGACCGACGGGTCGAGCAGAGGGGAAACCCGGTCCTAGTGACCCGGCGACTCCGAGTGGAAGGGTCGTCGATCAACGGACAAAAGTTACCCCGGGGATAACAGGCTAGTCTTGCCCGAGAGTTCACATCGACGGCAAGGATCGGCACCTCGATGTCGGCTCATCCCATCCTGGGGCTGAAGCAGGTCCCAAGGGTTAGGCTGTTCGCCTATTAAAGGGGTACGTGAGCTGGGTTCAGACCGTCGTGAGACAGGTCGGTCCCTATCTGCTGCGGGCGTAGGAGGTTTGAGGGGGCTCGCCCATTGTACGAGAGGACCTGGGTGAGGGAGCCACTGGTGTACCGGCTGTTCTGCCAAGGGCATACGCCGGGTAGCTACGCTCCTAAGTGATAACCGCTGAAAGCATCTAAGCGGGAAACACGCCCCAAGATGAGACCTCCCATCCTGTGAAAGGAGTAAGGCCGGTTCGAGAAGAGGACCTAGATAGGCTGGTGGTGGAAGCGCAGTAATGCGTGGAGCCAACCGGTACTAATCGGCCGAGGCCTTCACCTCTACGAGAACCCTATGCATTTTTGAGTGATCAAAGGTTTCCCGGGTGACGATACCAAGGCGGGAACCACCCGGTTCCATCCCGAACCCGGCCGTTAAGCCGCCTTGGGCCGATGGTAGTAAGGGGTACGCCCCTTGCAAGAGTAGGTATCGCCCGGGTTTATTTTTTTGCAGGCTTTCGCCTGCTTTTTTTATTTTATGAACCTACTCCCTGGTTTTTCAGCTGGAATTTGTTCTTTACATAATGGGCATTCTTCTTTTTTATATATTGGAATGTTGATTTTTAAAAGATATTCGTATGGTAC
>NZ_LNGA01000028.1:0-11467 GCF_018588215.1 Thermosipho sp. 1244 | reverse complement strand
AAAAGCGGGAATAATTGCTTTTTCTGGCGGAAATTGGCGTTGGATAAATTGGTATTCACCATACCTTGAAAAAGTAAGAACAGGTTATAAAATGTATAGCAACGAATGGGGATGCTTTGATGAAATAAAGTGTGTTAATCTTAGAAAGAATTCTTTTAATGAACTCAAAAAAATAAAAACTATCAATGAAATTTTCAAATTAAAACCTACGTGTTTTCATTATGATCCTATTTCTTACGCTAAATTTGTCGAACAACCAGTTTTAGTCTTTAAAGGATTATTTGACAAAATTATTCCATCAAAAGCATCTGAGGATTTATACAATCTCTTTCCAAATGCAAAAAAAATACTGATACCATCTGGTCATAAATCCTCGTATCTTTTTAGAAGAATAATCACTAAAAAAGGAATAAATTTTTTAAAAGCTCAAAATTTTGTCGAAAAAGTTAGATAGTAATCCGTGGTAATAAATGGAATCATTATTGTTTCTTGATTATTGCTCTGATAATACAAACTTACAATATTATATACCCAATCAGTAAAAGAAACACCTTGGAGAAAACTTAAATAACCAGATTTCCCATATAGCAAAAATCTATAACCAATCTCTATACCTGAATAGTTGTCATAATACCAATTTAAACCCAACTTTAATGTCGAGTAAAAAGAATCATCTCTCAATCTTCTAACATACTCATCCATTTCTTCATCCGGATTAGAAGTAAATATATTAAAAATTGTTCCACATTCAACAGTTCCAAATATCTCCGTGTTATCCATGATATATCTTCCAATACCAACAAACCCTTTTGGAACCAATGCAAAAACATAACCTTGATTGGTAATCAATCCAGGTAAAACGATATTAAAATAAGTTTTAAAAGAAAAATCTTTAAAAAAGAAATTTGAAAAAATATAATTTTCAGAATATGAAAAATACACTTGTTCATTCGAATTCACTTCTTCTTGCATATATACTTTTCCTATAAACAGTGGATCAATAAAATATGTAGTGAAATTTAAAACAGTATTCTCTCCCAAATAATGTCTGTAATTAAAATTAAAGGCTCCTAATATATCCAAAAGTGGTTGTGATGACAATTCACTATCTTCCAATGCATATCCAATAGAGGAAAACTCCACAAAAAAACCTTTTTTATGTTTATTTCTAATTGCAGAAACTTCTCCAAATGCAACAACAAAAAATATAAAAGTAAAAATTATTATCATTTTTTTCACAAAACCACCCCTTGATTTTATTATATCATATAAATATATGATATAATAGATACAAAGGAGGGATTTTGTGGTAGTAAAATCTAGATTCGTAATTATACCAATGCCTGTAATGCAATTTTCTATGAAAGTGAGACCAGCAAATGCTGGTAGAGTATATTTATATTTGTATTCCATTTCAATAGCAGCCGGTAGAAAAATAACCCCATGGATTTCGTATAGAGAACTTGCAGAATATTTTCAAGTAAAATATGGAACAATAGAACTTTCATTCAAAGCACTATTAAACTTAAATGCAATAATCCCAGTAGCGCGAAAAAATAAGAAAGGATATGGTCAAAAATATATTGTTAATGTACCCAAATATGTCGATGATAAATTTATATTTATAGATGTTGAAGATTCCAAAATTTTTGACGATTTAATCCTCGACAAAGAAAACAAAACGTTTGTCTCCGTAATAAAAAGGTTTAAATCAAGAAAAGAAAAAGCCAAAAAAGATCAATTAAAACTATTTAATCTGGATAAATAAACTTATATAATAGATTTCGACTCCAAGACAACATGAAGTATATTTATGTTCCTTAATCTTTTTAATTACTTAAAAACTCTTTTAACCACAATGCACTCTCTTTTAAATATCTCTTTTGAGTTTTATAATCCGTATAAATAATTCCAAACCTTTTTGAATAACCTTCAATCCACTCAAAATTATCCATTAAAGTCCATATAAAATATCCCCTTAAATCTACTCCATCATTAACTGCCTTTAAAGCCATTTTAAAATGTTGTTCCAAGTAATCTATTCTATAGTCATCGTTTACAATTTCATTTTCCAATTTGTCCGGTCCTGCCATTCCATTTTCCGTTATATAAAGAGGTAATTTATACCTAAAATACAGTTTCTTCAACATATCATATAAACCTTGTGGATAAATTTCCCAGTTCATTTCCGTTTTTGGAAGTTTACCAATTACTTGTTTGTACATAAAAGGGCTTTCCGGTGAATACTCAATCAATTGACGCGTATAGTAATTTACTCCAAAGAAGTCTATATCCTTTGAAATTATTTCCATATCATTTTCATATATTTTTATTCCAAATCTTTTCAAAAATCCCTTTGCATTTTCTGGATATCTTCCAAATACAATAGGATCATGAAACCATCCATTTATTAACTCATCAACTAAAAGTGCAAATTGATAATCTTCCTCCCTCTCATTTGCAGGTTCTACTTTTGTTACAACATTTGTAATGCCTATACTACCATCCTTGATAATCTCTCTAAATGCTTCAACAGCATAACCATGCGAACGCAAAAGATTATGTGCAACTTTAATAGCTTCATTTAAATTTTTATGACCTGGTGCATGTATTCCCATAAAATACCCAAGATATGATGAACACCAAGGTTCGTTTAATGTAATCCAATATTTTACCCTATCTCCTAATTCTTCAAATATTAAAGCCGCATAATCTCTAAAATAATACGCTATATCATCACTAAGCCACCCACCTTTTTCATATAGATAGTAAGGTAAATCCCAATGATATAAAGTCACGAATGGAATTATATCTTTTTCTAATAATCTATCAACTAACCTATTGTAAAAATCTAAGCCTTTTTCATTCTTTTTTCCATCTTTTTTTACCACCCTTGGCCAAGCAATGGAAAATCTATATGAATCAAGCCCGAGTTCAGATATAATACTTATATCTTCTTCAAATCTATGGTAATGATCACAGGCTATATCACCATTTTCGTTGTTTTTTATATTTCCATTAATATGAGAAAAAACATCCCAAATCGAATGTTCCCTTCCATCTTCATCTACAGCTCCTTCAATTTGATATGCTGAAGTAGCGGCTCCAAAAACAAACCATTTTGGAAAATCACTTCTTTTTAATCTCATAATTTACCTCCTACTTTAATCTCACTTTTAAAATCACTGGATTGTGATCGGAATATTCAAAATTTAAATCCAAGTTCTTTACCTCTAAAATTTCCACATTAGGCGACACATAAAATCCATCAATTACCGTCACAAAGTTTTCGCCTTCCTTATATGGAAAACTCACAGATCTATTTGTTGGTGCATTTTTAGCCACTCCCCAACTCCATCCATTTAGATTAAAAAAATCTGGTAACTTTATGTATGAAGAAGGTTTTTTTTCTGTAAAAGTGAAGTTATTATCTTCAAAAAACTCACTGTTCCAGTCCCCACCAATAATGACATAATTTCCCTCTTTGTACTCGTCATTAGCAAGTTTCATGATAAATCTAAGTTGCTTTTCTCTGAGTACACCTGTATCATACGCACTTGGATGAATATTTAAAATTACCAAATCCTTTTTACCTCTATTCAACCTAGTTAACAATACACATCTATCTAATTGAAAAATCTTTGTTGGCCAGCTATATTCCCCAGGCAATGATATCCTTAACGCCTTATCAATTTCATATTTTGAAAATGTAGCAAGCCCAGCTGAAACCTTTCCCATAGGATTTAAAAATGGTACTGGAACATATAAAACCTTGTAATTATATGCAAACGCTATGTTATACTTTCCAATAGATTTTAAATAACTTAGTTCATTTATATAATTAGTTCTTCTACTATTTACATCTATTTCTTGCAACAAATATATATCAGAATTGTATTTCTTTAATACGTTTACAACACCATTAATGTATCTTTTTACTAAATTCTTTGGGACAACTGCGTTTTTTCCTCCGTCAAGGAAAAAATCCATTTCTTTCCCTAAACCTGCATATCCAATATTCCAATTAAAAATAGTTATAACATCCTTATCTAAATAGTTATTTACATTTTTCTCCACTCTAATTTCTTCAATCTTATCTGGTCTATAATCAAACAAAGTTGCAAACAATATTACTCCCCCTAAATATGCAACTATAACAAAAAATATAACCAAAAGAAAAAAAACTATCTTTTTCATACTACTCCCTCCCCATATTTATCAAAAACATAATAATTATTTTTGCCATTTCTTTTGGCCTCATAAAGCAGTTCATCTGCAGTATTAATAAATTCAGTAATTTTCAAACCAGATTGATAAACTGCAACTCCACCACTAATAGTAACCTTTCTATTGTCATTTAACACTTCACTCCAATTATATTCGTTAATTTCATCATATATACTTTCTATATTATTTAACGCTTTATCAAAATCATTGAATAAAATAACAAATTCTTCTCCTCCATATCTTGCACATATTTCTTCTTCAGAAGTATTTTTCAAAAATATCTCAGATAACTTTTTTAAAACTTTATCTCCAACAACATGTCCATACGTATCATTTATTGATTTAAAGTTATCAATATCAAAAATAGCCAAAACAGTATTTTCACCATATTTTTCAATATATTCCTCAATTTTATGCATCAAAACCTTTTTGTTGTACAATCCTGTAAGTGAATCAAATTGAGAAGCAAAAAGGTATTCTTTAAAATTGTTAATAGTAGAAAAAACAATTCCCAAGCTTTCACCAATTAATTCCAAAACATTCTTAAATTCATAACTTGCATTTTCAAACAACAATAAAGCATGTTCTTTATTATCATACTTAACCAAATATTTTTCAAAATTCTTTAATTTCTTTAAACTATCATCATTAAAATCCCCGTAAAAACTCCATGAGTTTGGAATAGTAGGTCTTTCAAAATACGATAACATCAGCGCTTTTGCATGACTTTTCGAGATATTTGTATTAAAGCTATAAAGTCTTGCTTCACTTTCTGATAGGATAAGTGTCAGAAATGAGTTGAATGAAAATAATTCGCTAAAGAGATCTTTAAGTTTTAGAATTAAGTATTCTTCATCTCTAATGTATTTTAAAAGATTTAAAATTTCTTTTTCATATACCTCTTCTTTTAACCTTTCCTCTACTATTTCAAAAATTTTATCACGGGTAATCGTTTGATAATTCTGCATCTTTTTTGTATAAAACTCTCCATTTTTCAAAGTATTAACAAAAAAAGATAATTGTTCTTTGTTGTTAAATATAGCTTTGGAATAAAAACCATTTGCACCACTTTTTTGGGCCCAAAAATTATTAATTTTATCATCCGAACTTGTTAAAATAAAAATACCAGAGTTTTCAAAAGCTTCATATTTTCTCAATACCAACGATAAAAATATGCCATTAATATCTGGCATGTTGTAATCTGTAATGATAATATCCGGCAAAATTTCAAACGCCTTTTTTATACCATCAAGTCCAGAATCTGCTGTAAACACATCAAAATAATCCTTAAAAAAATCTGAACTTACAGACCGCCAAAATTTACTATCATCAATAATCAATAATTTTTCCACAATTTTCCCTCCATCAACTTACTTACTTGATATTATACCAAATTGCAGATATAAAAAAAAATCCTCCGTTACATAACGGAGGATATCAAAAAAATTAATTTTCATATATCAAAATAATTTTCAAATTCTTTTGGATGTGGAATTGACATTATTTCCCTATCCTCAGAAATTTTCAATTTAATCCAATGTTCTATTAGTTCTTTTGGAAATAGTTTTAAATAATCATTATCATTTTCCAAAGACTGACATGCTTGAGTCAACGAATATGGAAGTGGTTTAATATTTTCAACATATAAATCTTTCTCAAAAGGTCCAAATCCTTCTTTTGTTGGATCCATTTTATTTTTTACACCATCTATTCCTGCTAAAATCATGGCAGAAAACGCTAAATATGGATTACATGACGCATCAATAGTCCTAAATTCTATTCTTTTCTTCTTGGTATCTTTCACATATGCAGGTATTCTTATCGCCGCTGTTCTATTTGCAAGGGCAAAAACAGCGTTGGTAGGTGCTTCATATCCAGGTACTAATCTTCTATACGAATTTGTAGTTGGATTAGTAAATGCCATAACAGATGGCGCGTGCTTTAATAATCCTGCGATGTACGATAAAGCTGTTTCCGATAAACCATACAATTTATCACCGGCAAATATGTTTTTTCCATCTTTAATCAAATATTGATGCACATGCATTCCATTCCCAGCTTCATCATACAATGGCTTTGGCATAAATGTTACTATTAATCCATACTCTTTTGCAACTTGTCTTGCAATGTATTTTACTAACAATGTATAATCTGCCGCTTTTAATGCGCTTACAAAATTCAATTCAATTTCAACTTGACAAGTTCCTACTTCATGGTGGTGATATTTTACCGGAATACCATACTCTAATAACTTTGATACTATCTTATTTCTTACCTCCATCAACGTATCAAATGGTGGTATTCTATGATAACCCTTTTTCTTTCCAATAAAATACTCACCTGTTTCTTCAGAATTCCAAAATCCCTCTCTACTATCAATTTGTACTGTTACTTCATTATTTGAAATTTTATATCTAACATCTTCAAAAATATGAAATTCATATTCTGGACCAAAACAAACCTCATCAGCTATATCTTTTATACTATTAAGTGTAGATTTTAAAATCGTTCTAGGATCATGATAAGAAGGTTTCCCAGTATTTGCATCATAAACATCGCAAATTAAACTTAAAACTTTTTCTCCTCCAACATTTTCAATAAAAGCTGTTTCTGGATCTGGAATTAAAATCATATCGCTATTTTCTACAGATGCATATCCCAAATTTGACGCATCAAACCCCACACCATCACAAAATGTCTTCTCAGAAAAATTTGTCCTTGCAAGTGTTACATGTCTCCACTTTCCCCAAATATCCACTACTTTCAAATCTATAAAATTAATTTTTTCACGTTCTACAATACTTAATAATTCTTTTATTTCCATAGCACACCTCCAAAAAATTATATTTTGCATTAATAGTGTAACACGCAAAAATTATACTAACAAGGATAGAATAAAATAATTATAAGCAATATTTTCAAAGATAACCCAAAAACATTGCTTATACTCCCATTAACTATTTTATTCACATTTTATCTGGGATAAATACAACTAAAGGTGGGATTAAATGTCTGAAAATTTTTTAAATTCGTCAATATTTTCTTTTCTTCCCATTATCATCAAAGCGTCGTTCTCTCGCAATTCCAAATCACCGCTTGGGCCAAAAATTGTATCGCCTTCTCTATTAACAGCCAATACCATAACTTTGAATCTCTTTCCTATATCCAAATCAGATATCTTTTTATTTACCAACACACTGTTTTTCACTATTTTAATTTCCTCAATTCTATATTGCTCATTTCCAAATGCAAACAAATCAACAAAGTTAACACTTTCTGGTCTTGTAGTTAATCTTGCCATTCTAGTACCAGCAATTTCCGCAGCTGCTACAACTGTAGTTGCACCAGCATATATTAGTTTCCTAATTGACGATACATCAGTAACTTTGGAAATTATCGTTAAACTTGGGTTCAAGGTTCTTGCACTTAATACAACAAAAACATTTACCGAATCTTCTGGAAGTGTTGTTATTAATGCTTTTGCTTTTGAAATCCCAGCATTTAACAATATATCCTCTTCCGCTGCATCTCCAACTATATATGGAACTTCTATACTATACATTTCCAATAAACGCTTTACATTTTCTTCGCTTTTATCTATTATTAAAAAACTCTCCTTTTCTCTGATCAATTCTGCAATTACATATTGTCCAGTTTTTCCTGCACCAACAACAATAATATGATTTTGCATCTTTTCAATCATTTTTCTGTTTCGCCTCTCTTTCATGTAATCGCTAAGTTTTCCTTCAACAATAATTGCCGTAACACTTGATATTCCATATAAAACAACACTAATCCCCATAAAAATTAGAATAGAAGTAAAGATTCTTCCAGTGGTGGAAAGTGTTTCTGGCATTTCATAGCCAACCGTTGAAATGGTTATCGCTGTAAAAAAGAACGCATCAACAACCGGGAGCCCTTCAAAAAGATGGTAATATAAGACTCCCGTTATTAATATTATTAATATTAATACAGTAAAAAGAAAAATTTGTTTTATGAGTAATTTTCCTACGTTCTCATTCATTGTTCGGTATATAAGGGATTATACATATAAATTCAGCATATTCATCCCCAACGTTAACAAATTGATGTTCTTCATTGGGTTTAACAAAAATAAAACTTCCTTGCTCAGCTTCAAATTTCTCATTTTTTGTAACTGCTTGGATCTTTCCTTTTACCACAAAAATTTCATGTTCCCAATCATGCGAATGATATGGTGTATTCGCACCGGGCTTTAATCTAAAAAGTCTCATAACAAAATTCTTAGCCCCATCCTTTGAACCAATCAATATTCTTTTCTCAATTTTCCCATCATCTATTATTATAGGCTCTACTTTTTCTGGTTTTGATATTATCATTTAGATGCCTCCTTTCAATTACCACATATCTATAAGGTTCAACACCTTCAGAATGAGATACAACATCTGGATATTTTTTCAAAAATTCGTGTACTAATCTTCTTTCAAATGAAAACATTGGATCAAGTTCTATCCTTTTTGCACCATTTCTAATCTTTTCTACGGCACTTCCTACAATTCTCCTAATAAGTTCTTTTCTCTTTTCTCTATAATCTCCTGCATCTATAATTACCGTGATTTTTATATCAGAAAGTCTGTTTAAAAATATTGTTGCAATATGCTGTAAAGCACCTAATCCCTTACCATGTTTTCCTATTATCTTTCCAATACCTTCTCCTTGAATTTTTGCAATAAACACTCTGTTATTTTTTGAAAACACACTTATTTCTATTCTATCATCAAAGTATTTTATCACATTTTTCAAAAATTCCTGTAGTCTTCTTTCATAGTATTCTTTCTTTATGGTAATTTCTACAACCGCATCTCTTGCTAAAAAGCCAAAAAAACCACTTGAACCCTTATCTATAACCAAATAATCATATTCTCCATTTTTAATACCCATATTTTCCTCAAAAATTGTCAAAATTTCTTCTATACTCTTTCCAGTCAATGTTAACTTCTTCAAGCTATTCACCCCTTATTTGGTAAGCCCCAGAGTTCTCTTTGTGTTAACCCTTTAATTTTGTATTTTTTATAAATATAATATGTTATTCCAAGTTGAATTAACGTATTTGCAGTGTAATACAAAAACACTCCACTTGGCAATCCTATGAACAGGAATGGGAACACAAAACTCATAATTATACTCTGCCATGCCGTTCTTGTATCCTGACTTGTAATCAATGCAAGATAATATCCTGCAAGAATTTGTATAACTAAAAACACCCAATTTGCTGAAAATCCCCCAGCTGTTAAATCCTTCCATATGAGAAATTGTCCATTAAATGCAAATTCTTCCTGATAATACCTTATAACTTGATACAAAACTATAAATATTGGCAACTGCACAAACGCCATTAGACACCCACTTGCTGGATTAATATTATTCTCTTTATACGCCTTTAAAAGTTCTTGTTGCTGTTTTTGAGGATCTTTATACTTTTTCTTTATTTGTTCCACAATAGGTTGCATTTTTCTCATTTTAATCATAGACTTTGTCTGTGAATGATACAATGGATAAAGTATAAATCTGACAATTATCGTAAAAACAATAATTGTAAGTCCGAAATTCTTAGTAAAATTATTTATCCATCCAAAAAAGTAAACTAATGGATATAATATTACATCAAACCATCCTCCAACCCCAGAAATTGTTTTTAACATCTCTGAAATCGTGGAATAATCTTCTCCAAATGCATCTTTTATAAGGGTCTTTTTATAAGGACCAATATACGCTAGGAATCTCAGATTTGTACCTTTCACCTTATTTGCACCTAACGTTTTCCCAGAAAATTTTACTATAGAAAGAATATCTCCTTTATTATAAAACGATACAAAAACATTATCGCGCAATCTATCATTTTCCTCGTAACCAACCCTTGGAATTGATACAGTAATTTCATCATTAGAATCAATCGAAACATTAAATGTATAATTTGGACCTTCTTTAAAACTGAATATTTTTTCAATATTCCCATAATTAAAGACCAAAGTTAGTTCAGAGTATTTTTCTCCATCTTTTAATCCCTGCCACTTAAAAGTAGGAGTCGAATTTACATTTTCCAGATCAAAACCATCATTAGAATACAAAAATAATCTTGTTCTTCTTTCAGTAATTCTATACACTTCTTGTAAATTACCATTATAGTCAAATTTATATTCTGCAAGTTTAGTAAACACGTAAATACCATCAGTTCTTTCTTCAAGAGTCATAGTTCCTGCTAACACAAAAAAAGCCAATAACAAAAAAATGACGGTAATCGTTTTCTTCAACTAGACCGCCTCCTTCTGATTATATAAAATTCATCTGGTACTGGATCTTCCCCACCTTTATAGAGAGGATTGCACCTTAAAACACGCCTGAAGCCCAGGAAAAGACCTTTAAGTACACCAAATTTTTGTACCGCTCGATAAGTATACTCCGAGCACGTCGGAGTATATATACACGTCGGTGGTTTTAATGGAGAAATAAATTTTTGATAAAATCTAATCATTAACATTACTATTTTCTTCATCATTAATCCTCACAAATAATTTTAACAATTCATCTTTTAATTCTGTAAATAATATCTTGTCAAAATTTTTTGAAAGATGTTTCCTAGCAATTATTAAATAATCGAATCCTTTTGGAATAATCCCTTTATTATTTCTTATAATTTCACGTAACCATCTTTTCAATCTATTCCTTTTCACGGCTTTACCAAACTTTTTTTTTACCGAAAAACCGTATCTACTATAATCTAGACTGTTATTTACATACAAAATTACTAGATAACTATTTTGTATACTTTTGCCATTTTCAAATATATTTTTAAAATCTTTCCTGAGCTTCAAGCGTTCATGCTTTTTTAAGGTATTTCCACTTATACTGTTAATCTCCATCTTCCTTTTCTTCTTCTGTTCTTCAATACTCTTCTTCCACCTGCAGTCTTCTTTCTTGCTAAAAATCCATGTGTTCTTTTTCTCTTAATCCTTGATGGTTGATATGTCCTCTTCATACACTATCCTCCTTTTCTAAATTTTGTCCTTTTATATGTTATCATAAATTTAATTATTTATCAACTTATATAGAGTCTGTTTCAAAAATAGTAAGAGACTAATCCGAAATCAAAAAATAGATACAAAAATATAATAAAATACTTTTGAATTACCTTTGAATAACCTTTTCTAACAATAAACAAAAAAATTGCTACATACAAATTGTAGATTAAGAACTTTAATAA
>NZ_LNGA01000027.1:0-3174 GCF_018588215.1 Thermosipho sp. 1244 | reverse complement strand
GAAAATCTCTAAGAGATGGAACTCTCTTAAAGTATAATGCACCCATTTCTAATGTCTCTCTAAACGAAAGAGCAAACAGTTCTTTTAAAACTGCTAAGGAAAGAATTAGTGCGTCTGGGTATTTCTTAGGTCTACCTTTGGAGGTAGATTTTTGAGGAAGTTGTGGTAAAATATTGTTGTAAAATTTTTTAACAAGTTTGAGTATTTTCTTTATGTTAGTTCTTCTCATATCAGGGGAGATTATATCATCTCCCCTTTTATTTTTGAACCACTTCCTCTTATTTTTGAAACACTCCCTGTTTTTCGGTGGTAAATTTCACGCTCTCCATGAGCACTCTGTTCACTCACAGGATTCTGGTTGTGTGCACCATCACCTGTGTGGTAAAATAAAATAAATTACCCATCAACACTCTGAGATACAACGGGTGGTGTGCTTTCGGTTTGGCTATCTGAATCTGTCTTGTCACCAAATGTAATTACTGATAAAAAAAGGAACATCAGTATTAACACAAGTCCTACAATCTTTCTCATATTCTCACCCCTGTTGAGAGGATAACATGTTCCATGTGATTTTTCAAATTTATGCGTTTCGAAATTCTTTTTTCATGCGGGTTCTAGAACGTAAATTTGTATGATTTTTTAAGATGTAGATTTTCAATGTATAACAGAAACAAGGGATTTGAAAACATGAAAAAAACACCTGATATGTTCATACCTGTTTTCGAATACGGAGCATTTGCAAGGCCATTTATAGTTCAAATGATTAATATGAAATTACCTAAAGCTGTAAAATATTCCGCTGTATCGCTGCTGTATACGTGGGAAGGAAAGTACAGCCAAGCGATTCAGTATGTAAACAAAGCTATTAGATTTTGTAATAGCGAAAGTATGAGATTTTTCCTTCTTGCGAGGAAACTATCGTGCAAGTCCAAGCTTGGAGAATTTGACCCGCAACTCTATAGATGTTTAAAATCAAATTTAAACAAGGTAAGCGGAAAGGTACGGGAAGAGATAGAAATGTTACTCATAAATGTCAGAACTAGATATGAAAAAAAATCAGTATCTGAACCGAGAATTTGGGGAAGTAACAAGACTTCTTCTGCCTTTGTATTTTACTATCTTGGGAAAGCGCGGAATAGTGTAGCTAAAAATGATGTACCTCATGCGGTGCATCATTACATCCAAGCATACAAACTATCCAAAACTATCCCACACCCATCTGGTGTCGTTAGTTCTCTCAACGATCTTGCGTGGGATATAAAAAATATCCACCCACTCTGGGCTTATTCCATTTCACAAAAAGCGGTATACTGGCTTGGATACTATCGTGAGACATCAGGCAATTTGTTCGGTGCCCTCGATACCCTGTTCGTGATTGAAAAAAAGATCAACACGTTTTCCATTTACAGAACATCAAAGGTTATACGTTCGTTAGGAGTTTCAAAGAAATACGAAAAACTTTTGAAAGAAGCGGAGAGATACATCCCAAAATTCAACGTGTCAATCTACGCAAACACAAAAGATTTAAGGAGATTCATACGCAAAATCGTAGGGTTGTACAGGGGAGAAAAGATATCGGCTGGGAGGATATCGGAGATAATAACTGGGAAGACGGAGAGGATCAGAGGTAACACGTTGAAAAAAATAATAGAAGGGAAAGAAGTAGAAAATTTAGAAGTTCCATATCCTGTATATAACGAACGGATAAAGCTGAAGATAGAAGAGCGGTTTGAAAAAGCACTGGAGGAGTTAAAACAGCTTCTACTTTCTGAAAGAAAACGGCTTTTCATATCGACGTACATAGCACAGGTTGAGAGAGAGAAGTTCTACCTTTCAAGAAAGGACAAACTCAAAAAATCTTACAAACTTCTTGAGAATGTTGAGGAATTTGGGAAGTATATGGCAAGAAGATACAAAACTATGGAATTTGTGGTGGACATGGTGGAAGCGCACCCTTATGTGGAAGGACGGAAAACGGCGGTGAGGAAAGCGGTGGACAGGATGGGAGTAAAGAAGCTGGGGGAATTTGTCCGGAGATACATAGAACTTGACGAGTACGACAGGAAGTTACTGGACAGGTTTATGAGAAATTACGGCAGGTACGATGGGATAAGGTTTGGAATGAGGGTGAATGGGTCTGAGGTAGTGAGGGGGTTTGCGAAGAAGTACCGGTTGGAGATACAACCGACGCTTTTGGCATACTGGTGTGAAGACGACAAAAGGGTGAGGTGGAGACTGGAGAGGGTTTTGAATTCATTCTTTTAATTACGTTATAAAAACCGAAATAACTAAAATTAAACCAAAATTGCGAATTGCTCTTACCCCAAACTAGTGGACGGCCTAAGTTTAACTAAAAAAATAGCATTTTAAGCAATGTTTCTTTTTTGTAAAGATTTTAATGCTTCGTTTTCTTTTTCTTGTGGTATCATGTAGTCAATTGAACTGTGTATTCTTTTTCTGTTGTAGAATAATTCTATGTATTCAAATATTTTTATTTTTGCTTCTTCAAAAGTTTTATATTTATTTACATATATTTCTTCTTTTTTTATTATTGAATGAAATGATTCTATTTTTGCATTGTCGTATGGTGTTCCTTTTTTACTGTATGAATGTTGTATTCCTTTTTGTTTTAGTAATTCATTAAAATCTTTGCTTGTATATTGTGTCGGGAGTTAAAATAAAATTGTGTCTAAAAAACTAGGAGGTGGAAAAGATGAATGAAAATGAAAAAGAAATATTTGAAAAAGCTAAAGAAAAAGCTATAAACGAAATGTTAGATAAATACTGTTCTAAGGATCCTCAGGAAAGATTAGCTATGAGGACATTCTTAGAAAACTTTTTGAATATCATTATGACTTCAGAAAGGGATGTTTATCTGGGAGTGTTTCAAAAATAAGAGGAAGTGGTTCAAAAATAAAAGGGGAGATGATATAATCTCCCCTGATATGAGAAGAACTAACATAAAGAAAATACTCAAACTTGTTAAAAAATTTTACAACAATATTTTACCACAACTTCCTCAAAAATCTACCTCCAAAGGTAGACCTAAGAAATACCCAGACGCACTAATTCTTTCCTTAGCAGTTTTAAAAGAACTGTTTGCTCTTTCGTTTAGAGAGACATTAGAAATGGGTGCATTATACTTTAAGAGAGTTCCATCTCTTAGAGATTTTC
>NZ_LNGA01000026.1:0-1836 GCF_018588215.1 Thermosipho sp. 1244 | reverse complement strand
GGGGTCACTTACCCCATATTTGATGAATGCGACAAGTGATTTAGGGAAAAAACAACTTGCATGGGGAATTAGAAATGCAAAAAATACATTAAAAAAAGAGGGATTTATCCAAACATTTATCGTATTAGAAACAGGTGAAGTACTTGATGAGACAGGTGAGTTATCAATTAATTTTCCAGAGAAGTTAAAAGATATAATTGACAAGATAAAAAGCAAGGAAAAAGAATATGACATATACATACCATTTGAATACAATTCTACAAGCACCATAGCAGTTGCTGTACCAGTAAAAGACTTCAGTGATAACGTAGTTGCGGTATTAATAGGGTTATATCCACAAAGCATACTACAAGATATGATAAAAGGGGCAAAGATAGGAGAAAATGGAATAGTAAGTATAATATACGACACGTTAGTGGTGGCACATCCAGATGAAAGTAAAATAAACGAACTAGACATAGCAAAGGAAAAAGGGCTTGAGAAGCTAAAAGAAGAACTCTTATCAAAAGACAAAGGGAGTGTAAGGTATAAATACAATGGATATGAAAAATTTGCAAGCTTTATAAAGATAGATGATTTACCGTTGAAAGTAATGGCAACGATAAACTACTCAGAAGTGATAAAGGAAGCAAAAAATATAGTAAATCTAGGGATACTAACGGGAATAATAGTTGCATTAATAGCAGCGATAATAGCATACTTTGTATCGAAATCAATAAGTAAACCAATAATAGAGATAAGTGAAATAGCAAAGAGAGTATCGGAAAAAGACTTAACGGTAGAGATAAAAGAAAGAAAAGGGAAAGATGAGATAAGTCAACTAACAAATGCGTTTAAGATATTGGTGGATAATTTCAAGCAAACGGTAGGAGAAGTAATGAAACTAAACTCACAAGTATACTCGGTATCACAGTTATTGGACAACCTAGTAGAAGACACAGAAAGGGCAGCAAAAGATGCAACAGAAACGGTAAACAAAGCGACATATGAATTACAAGAAGTAGTATCGGCGACAGAAGAAGCAAACAGTGGAATGGAAGAGATAGCATCAGGCGCGCAAAACATAGCAAACTATGCGGAGAATTTGGCAAGGAAAGCAGAAGAGATGAAAGAGAAGGCAACAGACTCATCAGGAAGAGTAAAAGAACTAAAAGAAGTGATAATGAAAGTAAACGAAACGATGAAGGAGACAGAAAAATCGGTACGTGAGATGGAAGAATCATCAAATATGATAGGGGAAATAGTAGGAACGATATCAAACATAGCGGAACAGACGAATTTACTGGCACTTAACGCAGCGATAGAAGCGGCAAGAGCAGGAGAAGCAGGAAGGGGATTTGCAGTAGTTGCAGATGAGATAAGGAAACTAGCCGAAGAAAGTAAAAGCCAAACACAAAAGATAGCAGAAGTATTAAATGCAATAAAGGATCAAGCAGTAAACGTGGCAAAATACACAGAAGAAGTAGGGGAAAAGATAGGAGATTCAGTAGAATCATCGGAGAAAGTAAGTGAATCAATAGTGGAATTATTAGAAAAGATAGAAGACATATACGGAATGACAAATGACTTGGCAGCGACATCAGAAGAACAAAGTGGAGCATCAGAAGAAGTAAGTGCGGCAATAGATAGGGTAACAAAGACGTTGATGGAAGTGGAAGAAGAAATAAAACACATGGCAGAACAAGTGGAAAATCAAGCAAAACAAGCATCAGAAGTAAAAATATATTCAGATGATTTAAATAACGCTGTAGCAGGTCTAAATCAATACTTATCAAATTTTAAATTATAATGTCTAAGTTAATATATAAGGTGTTTCCTCTTAGGAAACACCTTTTT
>NZ_LNGA01000025.1:0-1414 GCF_018588215.1 Thermosipho sp. 1244 | reverse complement strand
GCTTGAATCATTTTTTCGTTTAACATAATAATCCCCCCTTTTAGTTAAGTTTAGAAATATTTTCGATTAATTCATCCAATTTTTCATATTCTTCTTTTGTTATAAGTCCTTTTACCACTACTTCACCTACTATTTCTGCCTTTACATTCTTTATCATTCCTTTTAATTCTTCTATAAACTTTCCTCCCCATCCATAGGAACCCAATATCCCCATGTATTTTGTCTTTGGCCTTAAAGCATTCATTAAATATACTACCCCTGCTATCTTTGGATGCATACCTCCCAATACCATTGGCGTCCCCACTACTACTGTCGATGCCTCTACCAAATCTATCGCTATCTCTCCTATGTCGCTTTTTACTACATTGTGTAATTTTACTCTTATACCCTTTTCCATTAATCCTTCCATTACGTATTCTACCATCTTTTTTACACTTTCATGCATCGATACATACAATATTATTACTTCTTTTTTTGTCTCGTTACCCGCCCATTTTTTGTATTCTTTTATTATCTTTTCTGGTTTTTTATACACCGGACCATGACTTGGCGCTATCTTTTCTATCTCTATCTTTTCTATCTTTTCTATGTTTTTTATAACGTGGTTCCTAAATGGCATCATTATTTCTGCGTAGTATCTCTTCGCCATCTCTATTAATACGTCGTCTCCTTCTTGCTCTATGTCACTTGTTGCATAGTGTGAACCAAATAAATCACAACTAAACAATATCTTTTCTTCTTTTAAATACGTCACCATCGTCTCTGGCCAATGTACCCATGGCGTTAAGTAAAATCTTAACGTCTTTCCCCCTAAATCTAGCTCTTCTCCATCTGTTACCTCTATTATATCTTCTTTACTTACATGTACGTGTGTGTGCAATAATTCTGCACATTTCTTGTTCGTTACTACCTTTGCCCCATACTTTTCCACTACTTCTTTTACCAAACCTGAGTGGTCTTGTTCTGCATGGTTTGATATTACATAATCTATATTCTTTATACCCAATTTCTCTAAATTGTTGTAAAACTCTTCTTTCTTTGCAGGATCAACGGTATCTATTAAAGCTATCTTTTCCCCTTTTACTATATATGCATTGTATGTCGTACCGTTTGGAAGAGGAATTAATTCGTCAAATAATTCCCTGTCCCAATCAATAGCTCCTACATAGTATACCCCATCACCTATCTTTTTAACCATCTTATTCCTCCCCTTCTCATTAAAAGTGGGACATTATGTCCCACTTATTCTTCTACTTCAAATTGGTCTTTGCCTACCCCACATACTGGACATACCCAATCTTCCGGCAATTTCTCAAATGGTGTCCCTGGCTCTACCCCATTGTCTGGATCCCCTACTTCTGGATCATATACATATCCACATACACTACATACATACCTCTTCATATTTCCCCCT
>NZ_LNGA01000024.1:0-20144 GCF_018588215.1 Thermosipho sp. 1244 | reverse complement strand
CAATTATTCCCGCTTTTATCCTTTTATCTAATGCCATGCTTATGGTAGCAATCATTCCCCCAAAACTAAATCCCATAATGAAAAGGTTATCCGTATTGTCATTCTTTTCAATTACATCAATTGTTCTTCTTACATCTTTTACTGCTTGATGAAATCTTACAACACAGTGTGCAGGAGAGTGATGATAAAATGGTTCTCCACCTTCCCACTCTTTTTTTCCTCTGTTAAGGTGATATGGGAAAATCAAAAAGTATGATTCAAGTCCAAATTTTGAAAATTGTTTTGCATACCACATTAAGTATGGAATGTGGTTATTTCCGATTCCGTGTAATATGATTATTTTCCCCCATGGATTTTTTGAATGATATTGATAAACAAAAATCCTTTTTGATTCTGGAATATCAGGTTCATATGTTGTATCAAATGAAACGAGAGTATAATCTGAAAATTCTGCTTTTTTTAAATTCAAAGGAATATTTGGATCATATTCATATATGGTCATGTTGTTCCTCCTTTTTCTGCTTCACTTAGATTATACAAAAAATATTTTATGTGTGTGTTAAAATTGAATAAAAGAAAAGCATTTACTTTAATATTTGTCAGTGGTTGTTTTTTGGGTTATTATTTTTTTAATTATGAAAAAATAAAAAAGTAATATTATTAATTATGGGGTGATAATGTATGCAACTTGGAAATTATGTTTGCAAAGAGATAGAAAATATTGTTCTTTGTAGGTCTTGTATGTTGCATCAGTTTAAAAAATTATTTCATGTGGTTACAACTAGACAAAATATGGAATTGGATTTTTCCTTGGAAAGCGATTCTTTTAGGATATTATCAAATATTTTGGGTATAGAACTAGATAGAATGTTTTTTGCAAAACAAGTCCATGGAAATGTTATAAAGTCTGTTGAAGAAAAAGATATAAAAAGAGGAGTAGTTTACACTGCAGATGGACTTATAACTAATGAAAAGAGGATTTTTTTGGTTATGCGTTTTGCAGATTGTGTGCCAATTATTGCATATGATTCAGTGAAAAATGTTGTTGGAATTGCACATTCTGGGTGGAAAGGCACACTAAAGGATATCCCAAAAAAGTTAATTTTAAGTATGGTTAAGAAATATAATAGTAATCCTGAAAATATATTTGTAAGTTTAGGCCCATCAATAAGTCCAGAAAGTTTCGAAGTTGGAATTGAAGTGAAAAATATGTTTAGCAATAAATTTGGTGAAAAATATATAGATGTTAAAAATGGAAAGTTTTTTATAGATCTATGGGGCATAATCGAGGATGAATTGTTTAATATTGGCGTAAGAAATATTGAAATTTCAATGGTAGATACAATAAAATTTAATAAATATTTTTATTCATATAGAAAAGAAAAAACAAAAAAAAGATTTGCAGTAATTGTTGGATTGATTTGAAATATTTTTATTTGTAACTAATAGTCCTGATAATTTATCAAAATAACAAATATTAATATTGTTGATAATACTAGAAATATAATAGTATTTGTATTAATAAAGCTTTTGCTAGATTTTTAATACGTATTGGGTAATGTAAATAGTCTTTTTATGACTTTAATTTTCTTTGTTTTTGGCATGCAATTTAATATTTTTAACAAGATATTTTACACAAAATGTGAAAAAACACACAAATAATTAATATAAATTTACTTTTGTGAAATGTTTTTTTGCAAATTCTATGCTATAATTATCGTGAAATAAATCACAAAATATATAGTTTCCAAGTGATACTTAGGTTGTTTAATTTAAAATTAAAAGGGAGGTTTGAAATTATGAAAATTAGAACAGTTTCAACCATTGAAGAATTAGAAGAATTAATTCAAGATGTGAAAAAAGCTCAAAAAATATATTCAACTTATTCTCAGGAAAAAGTTGATCACATATTTAAAAGAGCAGCCATTTCTGCTAATGCTTACAGAATATGGCTTGCTAGAATGGCAGTAGAGGAAACAGGTATGGGTGTTTTGGAAGATAAAGTGATAAAAAATCATTTTGCTGCTGAATATATTTTCAACAAATATAAAAATGAAAAAACTTGTGGAATTTTGGAAGAAGATACATCATTTGGCATTAAGAAAATAGCAGAACCTGTAGGAATAGTTGCTGGAATTGTACCGACTACAAATCCAACATCAACAACCATTTTTAAAGCTTTATTAGCTTTAAAAACAAGAAATGGTATAATTTTCTCTCCGCATCCGCGAGCTAAAAAGTGTACAGTAGCGGCTGCTAGAATAATGTTAGAGGCAGCTGTTGCTGCAGGTGCACCAGATGATATTATTGGATGGATTACTGAACCATCTATAGAATTAACCCAATATTTAATGAAACATCCTGATATAAATTTGATATTAGCTACTGGTGGGCCAGGTATGGTAAAAGCTGCTTACTCTTCTGGAAAACCTGCTATAGGGGTTGGAGCCGGAAATACTCCTGCAGTTATTGATGAGACTGCACATATTAAGATGGCTGTTAGTTCTATATTATTAAGTAAAACATTTGATAATGGAACAATTTGTGCGTCCGAACAAGCTGTAGTAGTGGTAGATAAAGTATACGAAGAAGTGAAAAAAGAATTTATTGCAAGAGGTGCTTATTTCCTAACAAAAGAAGAAGCAAAAAAAGTAGGAGAGACAATTGTAAAAGATGGAAAACTCAATAGTGCAATTGTTGGACAACCAGCTTACAAAATTGCTAAATTAGCAGGTATTGAGGTGCCAAAAGATACAAAAGTATTAATTGCAGAAGTTGAAAAGATAGGTTCTGAAGAGCCTTTTTCATATGAAAAGTTGTCACCAACACTTGCGATGTATAGAGCAAGAAATTTTGAAGAAGCAGTAGATAAAGCTGTGAAATTAGTGGAGTTTGGTGGAATGGGACATACATCTGTTTTGTATACAGATCAAATTAATAAAGATAGAATAGATTATTTTGGAAGTAAATTAAAAACAGGAAGGGTATTAATAAATATGCCATCTTCTCAAGGAGCCATAGGAGATGTGTATAACTTTAAATTAGAACCTTCTTTAACTCTAGGATGTGGTTCATGGGGTGGCAATTCCGTAAGTGAAAATGTTGGAGTTAAACATTTATTGAATATTAAAACAATTGCAGAAAGGCGTGAAAACATGTTGTGGTTTAAAGTGCCTCCTAAGATTTACTTTAAAACAGGATGTTTGCCAACTGCATTACAGGAATTAAAAGAGAAAAAACGTGCTTTTATTGTCACAGATAAATTCCTTTTTGAAAATGGGTTTGTGACAAAAATAGAGAAAGTATTGGAAGAATTAAATATAGAAACGGAAGTATTTTTCGAAGTAGAACCAGATCCGTCAATTGAGACAGTTAAAAAGGGATTAGCAATAATAAACTCATTCAAGCCGGATGTTATTATAGCTTTGGGTGGAGGTTCACCTATGGACGCTGCAAAAGTTATGTGGTTAATGTATGAACATCCGGAAGTTAAATTCGAAGGTTTGGCATTGAGATTTATGGATATTAGAAAAAGAATTTATACTTTCCCTGAATTAGGTAAAAAAGCTGTAATGGTTGCTATTCCAACTACTTCTGGAACTGGCTCGGAAGTTACTCCCTTTGCAGTTGTAACTGACAATAATACAGGATTAAAGTATCCGATAGCAGATTATGAACTTACACCAGATATGGCTATAATAGATCCAGAGCTAACTATGTCTATGCCTAAAAAACTTACAGCTTATTCTGGTATAGATGCCTTGGTTCATGCAATTGAAGCTTATGTTTCTGTTTTTGCTAATGAATATACTAATGGATTGGCTCTTGAAGCAATAAGATTAATATTTAAATACTTACCTGAATCCTATGAATTTGGAGAGAAAGCCGTAAAAGCCCGTGAAAAAATGGCATATGCATCTTGTATAGCTGGTATGGCATTTGCAAATGCATTCCTTGGATTATGTCACTCAATGGCGCATAAATTAGGCTCGGCTTTCCATATTCCTCATGGACTTTCCAACGCATTACTTATATCTCATGTTATTAAATATAATGCAACAGATAAACCTTTAAAACAGACGGCATTCCCACAATATAAATATCCTATTGCAAAAGAAAGATATGCTAGAATAGCAGATTATCTAAACTTAAAAGGAAAAACTCAAGATGAAAAGGTAAAAAAATTAATAGAGGCTATTGAGGAATTAAAAGAAAAATTAAATATTCCAAAAGCTATAAAAGATTTGGATATTTCTGAAGAGGAATTTTATGCAAGATTGGATCAGATGGCAGAATACGCATTTGATGATCAATGTACACCGGCTAATCCAAGATATCCATTAATTTCTGAAATCAAGCAATTGTACATTGACGCATATCATGGTAAGTTATAAATATATGAAAGGGAGGAATTTTTATGAAAATAGAAGTCTGTGTTGGAACAACTTGTCATCTTATGGGTTCATCAACATTAATAGAAGCTTTAAATGATCTTCCAAAAGATATTAAAGAGTCTTTGGATCTTAAATATAATCTTTGTTTTAATACGTGTTATGGAAAAATGAAACCACCAATAGTTAAAATAGACAATGAATTTTACCAAGATATGACTCCTGAAAAACTGAAGGATATAATATTAAATTTGGTAAAAAATAAAAAATAATACTCATAAAAATGTTTATAAAAGAAGGGGCTTTAAAAAGCCCCTTCTTTTTTTCTAATATCAAGTAAAGTTGCTGCTGTTAATTTTAAAAGTACTCCTTTATTTGGAAGATCTCCTATGTCTTAAGGATAACCATAATTTTAAATCTTCTTTTACCAACTGTATAATTTATGTGGTATTGTGTTTATACGGTGTGTTAATATATTTTAATTAATAGGGGGATAGTAGTGACCTAGTGACCATATATGTAGATGGTTCTTATTCAGATACGTATAAAGTAGCGAGTTATGCTTTTTGTGTTGTTGAGAACGAGGAAATTATAGATGTTAGAAAAGGAGCCAGGATAATAAAAGGAGGGAATTCAGTAGTGGCTGAACTGCTGGGCGTAGTAAGAGCTTTGAAATATTGTAAAACAAAAGGTATAACGAGTGTAACAATTGTTCATGATTATAATAAAATACCAATATTTGCGTCTTCTTGTATAAGAACAAGAAATGGGGTAATTAATGATTATATAAGAAACTTGGTAACGTTGAAAAGACAATTGAATGTTTCTTTTAAAAAAGTTAAAGCACATTCAAATGATGAATTTAACAATATGGTTGATAAGTTATCACGAGTAAAATTGAATGATTACATAAAAAATGTATTTCCAAATATTCTAAAAAATAAATTAAAAAGATGAAAACCAAAAGGCAATGTATAATTACATGCTTTAAGACCATATTTTGTTAATTGACAACATACTTATATCATTTTTTTATGTCTCAATATTTTTCTTTAAAGTTATAGAAAGTGTTCGAAAAGCAATATTTATGGTTAAAAAGGAAGAAAAGAATACATTAAATAATAAAAATTTCCTTCAGCAATATTGCTGAAGGAGATAAATATAGAAAAAATCAATTAATCAACTAAGCGTTAGAAATTGCAAGGACTGTTACGATCCATATTGCCCATCCTAACCAACTTGAATTTGCTTTTAACATTTTCACTTCGTTTCTATATGTTTGTACATAAACGTCAAACAAATAGCTTTGATCTTTTGGAATCATTTCTTTTATTTGAATGAGTCTATTAGCTGGAACTTCTGGAGTGGATATATAGTGATATAAAGGTGCCAATGGTCCAAAAAGTACTCCTCCAAAAAATGGCATGATTCTGTTAACATCTTCATTTGCGTGTTTTTTAGCTAAACTTTGAGCTTCAACAGCTGAAGTTATAGTATAAGCTTGAAGAACACCTACAATTAGAACTATAATCATCAAAATCCAGATTTTTTTCATATCTTTAACCCCTTTCTAAGTTGTTTTAAACTTTCTGATAAATGTTTAAAAGGCTGCATTAGAATAAAATTAATCGTACCTTTCTCACCTCCCTGTAAAAATGTATCAATTGCTTTTCCATTTATATATAACGAAAAAACTTTTTCATTTCTGACAATTAATTTTCATGATTTCCTACATTAAAAAAAGCTCTTTTGCAGTTGTTCATGATGATGAGTGAATAAATGTCATTTCTGACACTTGTTATTTAAGATCCTTCACCCGCTTCGTTCCTCAGAATGACAAAAAGTGAGAAAAGTTTATATTTTTAAAACAGCTCCATAGTAGCTTGACGATGTTTAGTTTATGTGTTATGATTTCACGTAGTTGTTATATTTCTTCATAGTCAAGGGGGAAAGAGTATGAGAAAGAGTAAGTTTGTTTTCGGGACAATTTAATACAAAATAATGCGGCAACCAAAGTTGGGACGAAGATACTTGCACTTTTATTCGGATAAAGGTGTAAAGGTTGTGTATATAGGATTTTTGCACTTGATTTAGTGCAAATGTTGTATTAATAAATAGTCAATTTTAAAAAGCTCCGGGTTGCCGGAGCTTTTTTGTTGCAAATTTTAAAAAATGGAGGGATTTATGTGAAGGAATTTTACAAATACTTTTTCCTATTTCATAAAGTTCTTTCAAAGAAGCTTTTTTTGAAAAAATTTTTTATTGATGTTATTTATGTTTTGACAATGCTTCTATCATTTGTGCTCCCGATCTTTCTTGGAAGAATAGTGGATAACTTTAGAAATAAAAAAGCATTAGATGCGTTTTATGTATATGCGTTAATTTATATTGTAGTTTTCACATTGCAACAGATAACTCAAGTTATGCGAAGAGCCTTTTCTCTGGTAGAGGGACCCCGATTTTTGTTTGAAAGATCAATATCAAGTGTAATAAAAAGAAGAAACGAAAATTTTGTACCGGAAAAAGAAATGGATAAAATTTTTAGTTTTGAACATATTTTCGAATTCTTTTATGGTACGTTTTCAATGTATGTTTTTATCCTGCCAGTTATGATGATACTTACTGTTGGAGTGATAATTTTGAATAGCTGGAAAGTTGGGGTTATAGCTTTAGTAGGATTTCTTTTAGCAGGTATATCGAGTAATAAAAAAATGCACAAAGAAGAGAAAATTGCTGATCAAATGAATAAATCAGAATATAAGGTGTCAGAAGTATTTTCAGATCTATATTCCGGGTATGAGAATATCAAAGCATATGAAACTTTTCCTTTAACCTTTAAATGGCTTTCAAGTGCATTAAAAAATTTAAAAAAAGCATATGACTTATTTGGAAAAACTGAAATACTATTTGGTTTATCATACGAGCTTGGAGTAATCTTAATAATGACTCTTGTTATATTTTTATTGGGCTTTCAAGTTTTTGTTGGAAATCTTTCTGTAGGGAAAGCTATTATGCTTGTTATTTACATTGAAAGATTACAAAGTTATTCTAAGGTGTACATTGAAGATACAGATTATATTTCTTGGGTTATTGCAAGAGCAAAAATAGCCTACGAACAATATTTGAAGGAGGATGCATAATATGTTTGAAAAATTAGAATTTATAGATGTTTCATTCGAATATGAGGGCAGAAAAATATTAGACAACTTTAATTTAGAAATAACTCGTGGTGAAAAAGTGGCTATTGTAGGTTCAAGTGGAGAAGGGAAAACAACTTTTATAAGGCTTGCTTTAAAATACATATCACCACACAAAGGAAAGATCTTAGTTAATGGAGAACCTTTATCTAAATTTGATGGTTGGTATAAAATCCTTGGAGTTTTGAGTCAAATAGCACATATTTTTAATAGAACACTCAGAGACAATCTTCTTATTGCAAATCCAAATGCAACAGACAAAGAAATGTATAGAGTTCTTAAATTAGCTGGCTTGAAAAAGTTTATGCAAAATAGAGATCTTAACACAGTTCTTGGGAGTGATGGAAGGTATATTTCTGGCGGAGAAAGGACAAGAATAGCACTTGCAAGATTATTACTCAGAGAACCAGAAATTGTTATTCTTGATGAACCACTTGAGGGTGTTGATAAACTTGTTGAAAAAGAAGTTATAAATAATATCAGAGATTTTGTAAAGGACAAAACTTTGATTTTGATTTCACATAGGTTTAGTATTCTTTCATTGACAGATGAATTTGCTGTGCTTGAAAATGGAAGGATTGTTGAAAGAGGAAAATATCATGAGCATTCGCAAGACGGCCTTTTAAAACGATTCTTTAAAGCTGAGCAAGAGTTGACTGAGAAATTTAGAAAGGGTGATAGTATATGAGAAAATTAATAAAATGGTTCTTTAAAATCCCTAAAAAATTAATGTTTATGATAATTTTAATGAATTTATTTGGGATTATATCGGGATTTATAGTCTCATATACTGCTATTTTAAGCAAAGATCTCATAAATTATGCTGTTTCCCAAAGTAATAGCTTTTTTTTAAAAGGTTTGTTGTTAATAATAGCAGTTTTGATAAGTCATATATTGATTATTCTTGGTAAAGCTTTTGTTTCCTTCAATAAAGGAAGAGGGTTTAAGTACCTTGGTGAATATTGTTATGAAAGAATAATGAACAAAGATTTTACGGAGTTTTCTAAGAAACCACCTGCGTTTTACTCAGAAATTTCGTTGAGAACTATTGAAAATTTGTTGGACCCTTTTTCTAATTATGCTGATTTAGGTGGAATTGTTTTTATATTTAAAGTAATCTTTTATATGGTAACAATTTATACTTTAGATCGTATTTCAGGTTTGTTTATGATATTTTTTGGTATTTTGATTCTTCTTTCTTTATGGATAGCAAACATTTATTATTACAAGCGCTCCAAAATAGTTGAAGATAATTTTTTAGAAATCAAATCATATGTAGCAGATATGTTCAAGGGTATAGAGGAAATACAATTGTTTGAAGCATATAACTTTGAAATGGATCTTTATAAAAAGACAACCGATCCATTTTGGAAATATAAAAAGAGATTGTATTTTAACGATTTTATTCTTAGTTTTATGATTCGTGATTTGATCTCAATGGCATTTTATCTTTTTATTATATATCGCGGGGTAGTATTAAGTGATCCAGGAACATTTTATGCTCTTTTTAATTTATTTACATTAATAAGATATCAATTATTTACACTAATGGGTGTATGGGATATTGTTCGCACAGGAATTACTGCTGCAAGACAGCTTGAGGAAGTTGTCGGTTAATTGAATTGAAAAATAGCTAAAAAGCGAAACTCAAGAAAACAAGGAGAGAGTAAGATCCTTCGACTATGCTCAGGATAACAATACTGGCGAGGTTAGAAGTTTTGCGAGTGTTGGAAGATTGGATAGATTAGATAGGTTAGTAAAAAGAAAAGATTCTTCGGTACTTTGCACCTAAGAATGACAAGAAAGAAGGAATATCATCCAAGATTCTTCGCGCATACGCGCTCAGAATGACAAAAGACACTAACCTTTCCAACACTTTCTAACACTCTCCAACCTATCCAATTTCTCCAACACTCTCTTTTTAAAATCCTTATATTTTAAACAGTGTAAAATGTAAAAAATACAAATATATAATTTGAGAATTATTTACCAGTGTGATTTTCTAACAGTTTATAAGGACTCAATTTTTTTAAAAGAAGTATACATAAAAATGTCCCGAAACCTGAAAGAAAACCAGCGGATATGAAGACATAAGAATAATTGCCAGTTGCGTCATATATCCAAGAACCTATTGTCGGTGATATTGCTCCTACACCAAAGGCAGTAAATATTAAGCCGTAATTAACTCCTAGATTTTTTGTTCCAAAATATTCCGCCGTTAAAACTGGGAACAAAGCCAAAGTTACAGCAAACCCCCATCCCGTTATTGCAGCTGCAACACACAAAGTAAAAAAGTTTACAACAAAGATGGGAAATAAAAGCAATATTACCACCTGGATTATATAAGTTACTATCATTACTTTTAAAACGCCAAACTTATCACTTAATAATCCCGCCAATGGCCGGCCAAGACCATTGAAGCCAGAAAAAATAGCAATCGCCCAGGCAGCTTCCATAGGAGAGAGTCCGAGAATGAGTTCGCCATACGGAGGTATAAGTTTCATACTTAACAATCCACCTGTAATAACCAGAGCAAAAATCAGCCACATTGTGTAAAATATAGGTTTTTTCAAAAGATCAGTCGGAGAAATATCTCTGATAAGAAGGTTTGTATGTTTTGTTTTTTTCGCATTTTTTTTAACTGGTAATTCCCAATTTTCTGGTGGATTTTTAATTAAAAAAACTGCTACAGACAACACTATAAAAGTAGCCACACCAATTATAATAAAAGTACCTTCTATTCCATATTTTGGAATTAAATATCCAGCTTTAAGGGGAGCGAATACAAGAGCCGCTAATCCAAAACCCATAACCGCAAAAGATACAGCAACTCCTGGCTTGTCTGGGAAAAATTTTCTGGTTGGTGGTGCAACACATGCATAAGTTAATCCACATGATATTCCGCCTAAAATTCCGTATGTTATTACTAACCACCAGCTATATGGAAATTTTCCTACAAAGGATGCAGAAATATAGGCTATAAAAAATAATATTGTACCAATAGCAGAAACCTTCTTTGGCCCCCATACATCCTGTAATTTGCCGGCCGGGACCATTGTTAAAGCAAAGATTACCATGAAAACAGTGAATGGTAAAGTAGCTTCTGTTGTAGTCCATCCAAATTTTTCTACTAAAGGTACAATAAATACTCCCCAAGCATAAGATAGGCCACCCATCAAGGCTAGCAAAAATCCTGCTAAAGGTATTTGCCAGCGTGTTTTAAAATATTTTTGGTTTAAAGCTTTGTCGACTAACTTTTCCAAAACTTTTCCCCCTTTTTTATAGGCATCGTTGTAATATCCGACAGTTACATTATAGCATGAATCGTGGTAAAAAAGAACGTTTTCACGTGAACATATTTTTTAAAAGTTATGCTGTATTAATGTGATTTTTTCGGAAATTAGCTGTTTTATTTTTTTACAAATTATATTATTTTCACGTGCTTTTTATTTTATTGATGTTGTTTAAATAATGTGATTTAACAGTTTTTAAAAATATTTACAATATAAATTTTGTCAAGGTATTTGAGAAAAAATTTTTTTAATTTTGTATTCTGTAGCAATAATTGAAATATTATACGTTTTATTAAAACTGAACGATAATAAAGAGTAATTGTAAATAATAACATATAATAGCTGAAAATCAGATTAGGTTTTTAATGGTCAGATAAGTTATACTTTTTTCAAAACAAAAAAATTTTTTCTCGGGAGGGACAGTATGAACAAAGGTCAATTAACAACTTTTGAAAAAATTAAAGCAAATTACGATAGTCTGAGTAAAGCTGGGAAAAAACTTGCAGATTTTGTATTAGAAAATCCGGAAAAAGTTATTAGAATGTCAATTTCAGAATTAGCAAGAATCGTAGGTTTAAAAAGTGAATCTACAGTTGTTAAATTCTATCGAAATATTGGATTTTCTGGTTATCACGATTTTAAAGTTTCACTTGCCGGTGATTTAGCTGGAAAATCAATCTTGCATTCTTATAAAGATATCTATATCAATGACTCAGTTGAAAATATGAAGAAAAAATTTTTTAGTAGTACTATTCGTGCCTTTCATGATCATTTAGGAAAATTTACTGATGAATTATTAGAAGAAGGAGCAAAAATCTTATCATCTTCTAATAGAATAATTTGTTTAGGTTACGGAGCTTCTGCAGCAATTGCTAAATATGCTGCGTTTAGATTTTCTGTATTTGATAAAGAAATATTTTTTTCTGAAGATTCTCATTTTAATGCTTTAATTTTGAGGAAGTTAAAGGAAAATGATTGTATAATTGCAATTTCGTATTCTGGAGAAACGAAAGATGTAATTATTCCTCTCGAACACCGACGGGGTGCCAAATTAATTGCTATTACCGGCAACAAGGAATCATCATTAGGGAAAATTTCAGACTTAGTTTTTGAGGTTAAAATTGAGGAAATTAGTATGCGCACAGATGCTTTAATTTCACGCTATATTCAAATGGCTATTATTGATATTCTTTTTACTATTTTAGTTATTAATGGTGGAGAAAAAGTTTTAAATGAATTAACTGCTGCGAGAAAAAGTTTTTCGCATTTGAAATTCTAAGGAGGTGTGTTCATGAATTTTAATGATATTAGGGGGGTAATTCCAGCAATAATTACGGTATTTAATGAAGAAGGGAAAATTGATGAAGCAAAGTTTAGAAGTTTCATTGAGTATTTAACTAATAAAGTTCATGGTTTATTTGTTTGTGGAACTTATGGAAGTGGTCCAATAATGACATTGAAAGAGAGAAAAAAAGCTCTTGAAATAATAATTGAACAGGTGAATGGCAGAATTCCAGTTATTGTTCATGTTGGAGCAACTTCTCCTGAGGATATCTTTGAATTAACTGTACATGCAAAAGCTGTAGGTGCTACTGCTGTAGCTTCTGTTTCACCATTTTATTACAAATACAAACAAGACGATATAATTAGATTTTTTAATGAACTTGTTTCTAAAGTAGATATTCCTGTATTTATATACAATAACCCAAAAACTACGGGTATTGAAATAGAAATAGAAACAGTTAAAAAATTAAAGCAAATAGGTTTAATCGGGATTAAAGATAGCACGTTTGATCTTTCTTATTTTTATCGTGTGAAATCGGAAGTTGGGTTTGATGATTTTGTTTATGTTTCTGGTTCGGAAGCCTTTATTATTCCAACAATCCCACTTGGAGCTTCGGCGATTATTAGTGGACTTGCGAATGTTTTTCCGGAGATTGTTGTTGAACTTTATGAAGCTACAATTAATAAAGATTATGAAAAAGCTTTTAAACTCCTAGAGAAGGTAAATGTTTTAAGACAAATTCAACATTTTACAGATAGTATTCCTGGAATTCATGCCATGCTTGAACTAAGAGGAATAGATTCTGGATTTCCAAAAAAACCTTTTACAAAAGCATCAGATGAAGTAGTAAAGAAAATAAAATTTGCACTTGAAAACATTGACATTAAATTATGAAATTATGAGGTGATCGTATGAAAAAAGTTGTGGGTATGGGAGAAATTATGATTCAAATGAATCCTACAGAAAAAGGTCCTATGAGGTACCAACATTTATTTGAACGACATGTTGCAGGTTCTGAAGGAAATGTAATAATCCAAATGCAGAGGTTGGGAATACAAACAAGTTTTATTACTGCTGTTGGTTTGGATCCATTTGGAGAAATGATTATTTCAACTTTAAAGTCTGAAGGTGTTGATACAAGTTTTGTAAAAGTTGATCCTAAACATCCTACAGGGATATATTTTGTGCAAAGAAGTTATCCAATTCCGGGAAAAACAAAAGTTTTTTATTATAGAAAAAATTCAGCGGCAAGTTTTATTTCCGAAAAAGATATTGATGCAAAGATTTTTGATGATGTAGATTTGTTTTTTTTAAGTGGAATAACACCAGCTTTAAGTAAAAGATGTAAAAAGGCAGCTTTGAAGGCAATTGAGATATGTGTCAAAAAGAAAATTAAGGTTGTTTTCGACACAAATATTAGAGTAAATCTTTTAAAAACGAAAAACAAAGCATTTGAAATTTTAAAACCTTTTATTGAAAGTGCGAAAGTGCTTTTTACGGGAGTTGGAGATTTAACGTTTCTTTTTGGCAAAAATTTAAGAGAAAGTATAAGCGAATTACGAAAGATTGCAAAAAATGCTGAGTTAATTATTGTAAAAAAAGGGAAAGAGGGTTCAATATGTTTTGATGTAAATTCAAATACATATATTGAATATAGTTCATTTCCAGTAGAAGTAGAAGATGAACTAGGAGCTGGTGATTCCTTTGATGGAACCTTTTTATCTGCTATGTTGAGAGGGTATTCTTTTGAAAAGTGCCTTAGATATGCAAATGCATCTGGAGCAATGGCGGTCTCGTTGAAGGGTGATATAGAACCTCTTCCTACTTGGAAGGATTTAGATCTTTTTTTGGAAGTGTACGAAAAAAGTGAGGAGAAACTTTTAAGATGATTCTTACACGTTTTCGAAACATAAACAATCAGTAAAAGAAAAAAGTTATGGAGCTATACCTTAAAATAGGAGGTGTTTTAAAATGAAAAAGTTTCTATTGATCGTTTTATTAGTAGTGTTTACTTTTGGGGGATTAGCAGCAAAATATCCAAGCAAACCTGTAACTATTATTTGTCCATGGGGCGCAGGTGGTGGAACTGACAGGTTAGCAAGATTTCTTGCAGATCAGTTATCAAAAGAGTTTGGAGTACCATTTGTAGTAGTGAATAAGACAGGTGGAGGAGGCGCAGTTGGCCATTCTGCAGGTGCTTATGCAAAACCTGATGGATATACTTTAACACTTGTTACACTAGAACTTGCTACAATGCATTGGTTGGGTTTAACAAATTTGACTTATGAGAATTTTGATTATGTTGCTCAACTTAATACTGATCCTGCAGGTGTTATTGTAAAAGCAGACGCTCCTTGGAACAGCGTTACGGAATTGCTAGTTGATATTGCAATGAATAAAGGAAAATATTTATTTTCAGGTTCAGGAGCGGGTTCTGTTTGGGATTTATCAAGAATCGGCATGTTGAATGCTGTTAATATTTCACCCGATTATGTTACATGGGTTCCAACAACAGGTGCAGCCCCTTCAATAGTTGAGCTTCTTGGTGGGCATGTTGATGTTATTACTTGTAGTCTTCCTGAAGCGTGGCCATAAATTTCCTCGGGGCAATTGAAAGCATTGGCAATTATGGCGGATTCACGTGATCCAAGGTTTCCTGATATACCAACCTTAAAAGAACAAGGTATAAATTGGTCTTCAGGAACATGGAGAGGGGTAGCTGTACCGAAAGGTACTCCTAAGGATATTATTCAAACTTTAGAAAAAGCTATAAAGAAAATTTATGAGTCAGATGAATTTAAAGAATTCATGAACAAAAATGGATTTGGTATGACATGGAGAGGTTCAGAAGAATTTTATAACTTTGTAAAAGAGCAGGATCAAGTTTGGAAAGAAGTTCTTAAAATAGGAGGTTATATCAAGTAATTAATTCCCCCCCTTTATTTAAAGGGGGGGACTTGGGAGGGTTGTTATGAAAGTAAAAAATCTAAGTTATGGTGTAGTACTTGTGTGTATAAGTGTATTTGTATTTATCTATGGTTCAAATTTTCCGGATTTTATTGTAAGAGGTAACAAACTTCCTGGACCGAAATTTTTTCCTTTTTTGATTTCATACTTGTTGTTAATAGTTGGTTTATATTTTATTATCCATTCGATAATTAATTGGAAGAAAACTAAAACAGATTCTGCAAGATATATTACAAAAAAAGGTTTATTAAGAGTTGTTTCTGTGATTATAGGTGTTGGAACTTATGTCCCATTAATTAATCTGGTTGGCTTTAAAATTGGAACATTTGCTTTTGCCACGGTTATGATGTCGATATTTGGAGTTAAGATTTTAAAATCTATGCTTTATTCGTTAATTTTAACTGCTATTATTGTATTGATTTTTGAAAAAGTTTTTTTAATACCATTTCCTCAAAAGTTTTTCCCATTTTGATGAAAAAGAGGTGACGGGTAATGAACTATATATTAGCAGCACTTCAACCTAATGTGTTGTTGCCACTTTTGATATCGATGTTTTTTGGAATATTTGTTGGTGGAATGCCTGGGTTAACGGCTACGATGGCGGTGGCGTTGATCATTCCTATTACTTATTATATGCCACCATTAGCAGCTCTGGCAATGATTTTAGGTGCTTCTTTTTCTTCGATTTTTGCTGGGGATATTCCAGCAACATTTCTTCGGATACCAGGGACACCCGCTTCAGGTGCAGCTGTCCTAGATGGTTTTGAAATGTCTAAAAAAGGGAAAGGTGCATTAGCATTATCACTTGATTTAGTCTGCTCTGCTACTGGTGGGGTTATAGGGGTTTTATTACTGATTTTGGTTGCTCCCCCTCTTGCAAAATTTGCACTTAAATTTACTAATTATGAATACTTCTGGCTAGGTATATTTGGTTTAAGTATGAGTGCTGTATTGAGTAGAGGAAATTTGATAAAAGGGTTATCATCGGCTTTATTAGGATTATTAATTGCAACTATTGGGATAGATGTTACTACTGGTTATCCACGTTTTACTTTTGGAAGTATTGAGTTGATGGATGGAATAGGTTTTATACCTGCAATGATTGGGTTGTTTGGGATTTCAGAAGTTTTAAAAAGAATTCAGGGTAGTGAAAAAGATTTGGAATTGCCAGCAATAAATGAAAAGATCAAACCTTCGCTTTTAGCAGCTTTCAAAATTATGATAAAAAAGTTTTTTATAGTAATAAAGTCAGCAATTATTGGGACGTTTGTGGGAGCACTGCCTGGGGCTGGTGCAGATATTGCCGCATGGGTGGCCTACGGAGTTGAAAAGAAAACATCAAAGAAAAGTGAAGAATTTGGAACGGGAATTGTTGAAGGAGTTATTGCACCTACAAGTGCTAATAATGCAGCACTTGGGGGTACTTGGATACCAGCCTTAGTTTTTGGAATACCTGGTGATACAATTACAGCAATTGTATTAGGTGCAATGTTAATGTATGGGTTAAGGCCGGGGCCTTTGATTTTTCAGGAAAATGGAGAGCTTATTAAAGGTTTATTTTTCATTGCTATACTTATTCAATTTTTGTTGATTGTTGTTGGTTATTTTGGAATCAGAGTTTATACCTATTTTTTAAAAATGAAGACTTCAGTTGTTCTAACGGCAGTCATTATGTTCTCAATGATTGGTTCTTATGCAATAAGGAACAGTTATTTTGATATTTACATAATGTTGATTTTTGGTGTAATTGGATATCTGTTTGAAAAAATAGATGTGCCGTTAGCACCGATGATTTTGGGTATAATTCTTGGCCCAATGATTGAAGATAATTTAAGAGTAGGGCTTACTAAAACAGGTGGTAATTGGATGCCTTTTTTTACTAGACCAATTTCAATTGCTTTTATTGTATTGATATTTTTTGTCTTTTTTGGAACGTATATTGTTAAATTATTAAAAAAGTTCTTATGAGGTGATGTAAATATGAATGAAGTGAGAATTTACAAAAATATCTTCGAAGATTTTTTGAATGAAGAGTTGAACATCACGTTAGAAAATTATCTAAAAGTTTCGGAATTGGTTAATTTTAGTGGAGAACCTGAGAAGCATTTGAATTTTACTGATGTTTATATAGTTTTAGATGGAAATGCGGTTCTTTATTTTGGAAAAGAACTAGAATCAGAAGTCGAAGTTTCAGAAGGTGAATATAGAGGAAAAGCCATTAAAAATCCTCAAAAAATAGAGTTAGAAAAAAATACAGTGGTGATAATACCTGCAAATAATGCTCATAAATTGGATGTGCCAGATAAACTTAGATTGATTGTGTTGAAGCTAAAAATAAAGAATAATCTTTAAATATATTATAATCATATATAATATAAAACACCCCAATTATTTAATTGTTCTCTATTTTTCATGGGGTGTTTTTTTTATTATATATTTATACAAACAACAAAAACAACTCAACTGGAAGTGCAATTATGTTATCTCTTTTAAACGCAGTGTTTTTTGTTACCAGTATTCTTATATGCAAGTCAAAATATATAGATTCTTTATTTTTCCACCATGGATTTTGCCTATATACAGACGAAAAATCTATGTTCTTCGTCTCCTGAATTAAGCATATAGTTATTCTATTAACTAAATTGGGCCATACTTAGTCAAAAGACTGACCAAATTAGTACTGATTTAGTCATTTTAACAAAGGAAATGATACGAAGGCCCTTCGTATATGTTTAGAATAATAATAAAATATAACGCTTAATTTAACATTCCACTTCTTGCCAAAAACTTACAAAAATTGTATCAAAAAACTAATAAAAAATAGTATAATAATATTAGAAGGATACAAAAAAAATTAAAACAATTAAGAAAAGAAAACAAACATTAACAAAAAAATTGAAAATATATTTTTGCAAAAACAACAAAAGAAACAAAAAAGCACTTTGTAAGTACCTACCAAATTATAAATTATAATTTAAAAAAACGTATTAAATAGCAAACATGAAGATTTTGAAAATAATTTAGGATAAAATGTGTGAAGGGATATAAACACACAATATAGAATATAAAGAGTCATTTGGTGATTCCGTACTAAAAGCAATATGTGAAATGGCAAATGCAATCGGTGGAGTTGTGATTGTTGGAATCTCAGATGATGGCACGGTTAAAGGACTAAAAATAACAAATAAAGATCTTGAGAAAATCACAGAAAAAATTGTCAGCAAACTGGGTATTCATCCCGAAATTGAACTGAAAGAGGAAAATGCAAAAACTATTTTGGTAATAAAAGTTTCTAAATCCAATGTCCCTATCTCTTTTAACGGTAGATATTATGAAAGAGTAGGAAACACATCAAGAGAAATGAAACCTGAGAGGTTAAAATCATTTCTTCTCAGAGGTACAAATTGGGATTCTATTATAAATGAGAATGCGGAGTTTAACGAAATTGATGAAGAGACAGTAAGAATGTTTTTGAGAATGGCAAAAGCAAAAGGAAGACTCACCATATTTGATGAAAATGTGGATATAAAAACTCTTTTTGAACATTTGAAATTGACAGTAAATGGTAGATTGACAAATGGAGCAATAATATTATTTGGAAAAGACCCTCAAAAATACTTCATAAACGCTGTGTTGAGAGTTATAAGGTTGAAAAACGAGATAACAACTATTGGTGACAGATTTATTGATGGGAATCTTTTTAAACAAGTTATTATGGGGGAAGAAGCAATTAAAAATTTCATAAATGTAAAATATGAAATTAAAGAACTTGTGAGAAAAGAAATATGGGATTATCCTTTAGAGGCGATAAGAGAGGCTCTACTCAATGCCTTGATTCACAGAGATTATTTCCGGTGGAATGTTCAGACGCAGATAAAGATTTTTGACGATTATATATGGTTTTATAACATCGGTGGGTTACCGGAAGGTATTACACTCGAACAGTTAAAAGGACCTCATTCTTCTGTTCCAAGAAATCCACTCTTGGTACACATCTTTTATCTTGCTGGTTTTATAGAAGAAATGGGTTCAGGAACAGAAAGGATAATAGAAAGTATGAAATCAGCGGGACTTCCAGAACCTGAATTCAAAGAGGAAATGGGCGGATTTTCCGTTTATTTCAGAAAAGACATTTACACAGAGGAGTATTTGAAAGAACTTGGCCTAAATGAGAGGCAGATAAAAGCTGTTATGTATGTGAAAGAAAAAGGAAGGATAACGAATAGAGAGTATAGAGAAATGTTTAATATCACAGATAGAACAGCACTTAATGATTTGAATGGCTTGTGCAAAAAAGGAATCATGATAAAGGTTGGTAAAACTGGAAGGTCAACTAAATACATACTCATAAAGTTTGGAAATAAACCAGAAAAACCCGAAATAAACCCGAAATAAACCCGAATAATGAAGTGTGAACGATGCTTAAGTTCAGATAATTGAAAAAAAGGAGAAATTTATATTGTTGATGTATGGTAAAAATTGCTTAAGATTAGATGATTTAAAGTTTTTAGTATTTAAAAACAGGAGGTGAAAGTATTTTATTTAATATACTCCGTTCACTATTTAAGATACTCTTTTCACCATTTACTATAATTTATTTGTCAATAGAGGGTGTCGTTCTTCTCATTTATTTTGTGAAAAGGAGAAAAAGGCATTTAATATTGAAAAATAATGATTTATCTGATCATGAGATGAAAGAAATTTATGATTTTTTAGATTTTTATCCCAATTTTTTTATCACACTTGGAATTTTGGGGACATTTTTGGGGATAGTTGTTGGGATAACTAATTTAAGATTTGAAAATGAAGAAACATTGAAATTAGGAATAAATGGATTACTGTCTTCTATGAGAACTGCTTTTATTTCATCAATTGCGGGAATTATTTTTTCGATAACTTCTCATTTTATGAATAAAAAATTATTTATCGAACTAGCAAAATTAGAAGAAAAAAAGAAGAATAGATTTTTGGATGAAATACGTACAATAAGTAAGGAATTAAAAGAAATTAT